>DAIQNP010000004.1:0-29516 GCA_036788335.1 Erythrobacter sp. | reverse complement strand
CAAGAACGCCGTGCGCGCGGCGGTCGACCGCACCAATGCCGACCTGTCGGTGACCGAGAAGGTGCGCCAGTTCGCTTTTCCGGATGAGGCCTTTACCATCGAGAACGAGGAAATGACGCCGAGCATGAAGATCAGGCGCCACAAGATCCGTGAACGGTATCAGGCGCGGATCGATGGGCTCTATCGGGGGTGAGGCCTTCGCGCTGGCGGCTGTTCGCGTTTGTCGCCATCGCTCTGATCACATGGGCAGCCTTCGTCGTGGCCATGCCGCTGCTCGGCATTGGCACCCTCAAGGTCGAAGGCACCGGGAGCAAGGCTTTCATCGAAGCTGCCCGTAAGGCGGCGATCGACCATCGCGGCAATCTCGCCCTCGTGCTGATCGAGGACGGCCGGATTGCACAGAGCCATGCCATGTCGATCGGAAAACCGGTGTCCGGCGACACGCTGTTCCAGATGGCGTCGGTCAGCAAATGGGTCACCGCCTGGGGCGTGATGACGCTGGTGGAAAAGGGGCGGGTCGATCTGGATGCGCCCGTTTCGCGCTACTTGACGCGGTGGCAGTTGCCGCCGGGCGGTTACCCGGACGATCAGGTCACGGTGCGCCGTCTGCTCAGTCATACCGCCGGGCTGACCGACGACCTGGGCTATTGCGGCTTTGCGCCCGGCACACCGATCGAGACTCTCGAAGCCTCGCTGACCAAGGCCGCCGACGCCTGTCCGCTGCGCACCGGGGCGGTGGCGGCAAGCGCGCAGGCGGGCTCGTGGCGCTACTCGGGCGGGGGCTTCACCCTGCTGCAATTGCTGATCGAGGAGGTGTCGGGCGAACCCTTCGCCGATTACATGCAGCGCGCCGTGTTGGCACCGCTCGCCATGACGCGCTCGACCTTCCGGACCGGGGCGGCGGGTTCGGATAACCTCGCTCAATTTTTCGATAGTGATGGCCGGCCTGCCCTCCACAACCACTACACTGCGGCAGCGGCGGCCTCGCTCTATTCGACTGCGAATGACATGGCGCTGTTTGCGCAAGCCCATATGCCGGGCCAGCGCGGTGCTGTGCCGGGGCGCGAGGTGATCACACCCCAGTCGGTCGCAGCCATCCAAGCGACTCAGGCCCGCATGGTCGGATCTCCCCATTGGGGGCTGGGCGTGCAGCTTTATGCAACCAGCAAGCAGGGCGGCGCGATCTTCGGGCACGAGGGGGGCAATGTGCCCGCCGTGAACAACTCGATACGGATCGACCCGTCGACCGGCGATGCCATTGTCGCACTGTCCACTGGCGGGTCTACCATCGCATCGAAGCTGGGCAGCGCGTGGACCCGTCAACGACGCACGGGCTTCACGCCCCTGATGATCTATGGCGCAGCAATGCGGCTAACCAACCCATTCGCGGCGATGGCTGCATGGCTTTGGTTGCTGGGTGGGTGGGCGATGATCATCGGCATCAGTGCACTTGCCTTCCGCCAGCTCCGTTCACACCGAATTGATGTCGGTGCCGCTCAATAGGGCGGCTTCACCCGCTCCCGCTGCGCCTTGGCCGCCGCGGTCCACCACGCCAGATCGTCGGCAAATCGCGGGAACTGGCGTTCCAACGCCGCTCCGCCGCTCCCCACCGGCTGGCCGTCCTCGTCCAGCGTGTCCTTGATCGGGCCGACCGCGATGGTGCTGGAGGTCACCACCATCCCCATTTCACCCAGAATATCCCGCCATGCAAGCGCTGCGCGCACCCCGCCGAAACGTCCGGCGGAGTAGCTGGCGATCGCGGCGGGGCGCCAGAACCATTCTTCGAGAAAGTGATCTGTGAGGTTCTTCAGCCCCGCCTGGACGCTCCAATTGTATTCGCCGACCACGAAGACGAAGGCGTCGGCGCTGCGGATTTTGCCCGCCAGCGTCTCGAGCTCGGGCGGAGCCTCGCCCTCGGGGTATTCCTTGTACATCCGGTCGAGCATCGGCAGGCCGACCGCCTGGGCGTCGATCAACTCGACATCCGCGCCGCGCGCCGCCAACTGCCGCACGCAGTAATCGGCCAGCCGGATGCCCTGCCGGTCGCTGCGGTAGGAGCCGTAGAATACCAGAATGCGGTCGGTCATGGGTGTCTCCTTGGTAGGAGACAGGCCTAGAACATCACTGCGGCGGTTTCTTGGCGGCGTTACGCGGCTTCGAAATCGTCGACATATTCGGGAAGGAAGCTGGGCTCGCGGGTCGACCAGCCGGGCGCGGTGGCGGCGGCTTCCGACAGCGATTGCAGCAGCAGCTTGCGACGTTCGGGGCGGATGCTGGGCAGCGCGCTCGCGGCGCAGAAGGCCGCCGGCAGCCAGGGGCGCACGCCCGCGCCGAGCAAGCGTTCATAAAGGAAGCGGAAAGCCGCAAAGCTCCCCAGACGCTCCTGTTCGAGATCGAAGGCGGCGAGCCGCACCAGCTTGCCGAGCAGGCGCTCGACCTCGGCCGGGGTGCCCTCGGCGGGAACCAATGACCGCAGGCCCTTCAGGTCCTGATAGGCGACGTACTGGCGGCGGATGGCGTTGTTCTCCGCCTCGCTGCGGCCCCAGCGGAGGAAGGCGTCGGTGCGGGCGAGGCCGATGTCGAGGCTGCGCTTGATGTAGCGTTGCTCGCACGGGGCGAAGCCTGCAAATTCGCGCATTTCGTTGATCGGCATCATCATGGCGGCGTCTCCTTCGACAAGGAGAACTGTCGCAGAGCATGGTTAATTAAGGGTTAGGTGGTGTTTTTGTTGTGTGTTGGTTTCCGCATTGCCTTCGCGATGCGAAATCCTCGCTCACGCGACCTTCGGTCGCTTCGCTGCGAGCGGCCGGTCGGCCTTGCGGCGCACTGCGTGCGCCGTTTCATCGCCACGCGTGAGATCAGGCTATATCAAGCCTGCCAGCGGTGAGCTGGGATCAGCATACATCCGCCGGGCCATGCGGCCTGCCAGATAGGCTTCACGCCCGGCTTCGACCGCAAGCTTCATCGCGCGGGCCATGCGGATCGGGTCTTTCGCCTCGGCGATAGCGGTGTTCATCAGGATGCCGTCGCAGCCCAACTCCATGCCAACCGCAGCATCGGAGGCCGTGCCCACGCCCGCATCGACCAGCACCGGCACCTTGGCGCCTTCGACGATCAGGCGGATCATCACCCGGTTTTGGATGCCGAGGCCCGATCCGATCGGGGCGCCCAATGGCATGATCGCGACCGCGCCCGCATCCTCAAGCTGCTTCGCGGCAATCGGATCATCGGCGCAATATACCATCGGCAGGAAGCCTTCCTTGGCCAGCACTTCGGTGGCCTTCAAGGTTTCACGCATGTCGGGATAGAGTGTGCGCGCCTCGCCCAGCACTTCCAGCTTGACCAGGTCCCAACCGCCTGCCTCGCGGGCCAGTCGCAAGGTACGGACCGCGTCCTCGCCGGTGAAACAGCCTGCGGTATTGGGCAGGTAGGTCACTTTCTTCGGGTCGATGAAGTCGGTCAGCATCGGCGCTTTGGGATCACTCACATTGACCCGCCGCACCGCGACCGTGACGATCTCAGCCCCCGAAGCCGCCACCGCAGCGGCGTTCTGTTCGAAGCTCTTGTACTTGCCGGTGCCGACGATCAGCCGCGAGGTGAAGATACGCCCCGCCACGGTCCAGGTGTCGGGAGCCGCCGCCTGATGATCGCCGCCGCCAACGAAATGCACGATCTCGAGCGTGTCGCCATCGGCCAGCGCCGCTTCGCCCAATGTCGAACGGGGGACGATTTCGCCATTGCGCTCGACGGCGACCTTTTCGGGTAACAGGTCAAGCTCGCGCACCAGATCGGCGATGGTGGCGGCGGCGGTCCGGCGGCTGTCGCCGTTCAGCGTGATGGTTATGGGCGTGCTCATGGACGGTGACATAGGCCCTGCGGCCCAAGCTGCAACCGCGAGTTTGCGGCGCGTCGGATCAGGGGCGTGCGGCGCGCAGGTTGAGCACATGGCCGATCGACACCAGGCTGACGCCGATCAGCGTCAGCACCAGCTCCGCCGATCCGTGCGGCACCACCAGCGCGCCCGACATGAAGGCCAGCCCCGCGATCGCCATCAGGAAGGGTGCCGGGCGGCGATGACGCACCACGCCCCAACCGATCGCAACCGCGGCGACCAGAACGGCCAGCAGCAGCCCGATGCGGTGAATCGCCGGCGCGAGCAGGAAATGCCCGCCCAACCCCAGCGCCGACACGATCAGCAGTGTGGCGAGGCAATGCAGGATGCACAGGCCTCCCAATCCGATCCCGACGTGATCGAGTCGCCGACGCAGCGCGCCGCGAATCGGCGAGGAGGAGTGATGGGTAGCCATATTGAGGTTGCCCTTATGTTATACAGTTACATCGCGCAAGTGCGGTAGGCTATTGCCAGCCCCAGTTGCGCCCATCGCATCCGCGCTTGCGCCAAACAGGCTTGCAACTGCGCCAGGAGCGAACCATTACCGCGTGCATCATGGCGACCATCTTCCCCGCTTTTCCTGTCGCGCGTACCGGCGGCGAGACTGCGGCGCGTCCGCTGGCAATCGCCCGCTGGCTCGAACTGGTCGCGGGACTGGTGGTGCTGATCGTGCTGGTGGGCGGGATCACCCGACTGACCGAAAGCGGGCTGTCGATCACCGAGTGGAATGTCGTGACCGGCATCCTTCCTCCGCTGACCGAAGCGGCGTGGCAGGCCGAATTCGCCAAGTATCGCCAGACCAGCGAATTCCTGATCGAAAGCGGCCCGGCCGGGATGAATCTGGCCGCGTTCAAGTTCATCTTCTTCTGGGAGTGGTTCCACCGCATTCTCGGCCGGGTGATCGGGCTGGCCTATCTGTTGCCGCTGATCGTGTTCGCGGTGCGCGGGGCGATTCCGGGAGGATACGGGCTGCGACTGGCAGCGATGTTCACGCTGATCCTCGGCCAGGGCGCGCTCGGCTGGTACATGGTGTCTTCGGGCGTTGGCGAGACCGATCTGACCGACGTCAGCCATTTCCGCCTGTCGGCGCACCTGCTCACTGCGCTGTTCCTGCTCGCCGGGCTGGTGTGGACCGCGCGCGATCTGCGGCGGCTGGCCGCCGATCCTGCCGCACGGCCTGCGCCGCTGACCGGTGCGGCGCTGCTGGTGGCGGGGGTCTTGTTCGTGCAATTGCTTCTGGGCGCATGGGTCGCCGGGCTCAATGCAGGGCACGCGGCCAATGACTGGCCGCTGATGAATGGCCGACTGGTGCCGGAAATCGACTGGTCGGCCGGCACGCTCACCACCTTCACCCACGACCCCTTCCTGCTGCAATGGCTGCACCGCTGGTGGGCCTGGGTCGCGGTGGCCGCACTGGTGTGGCTCGCGCGGCGAGTGCGCAAGACCGACCGGTTTGCGAGCGTCGCGGTGCACACCAGCTTTGGCCTGATGATCCTGCTCGGCATCGCCACGGTGATGAGCGGGGTGGCGCTGTGGATCGCCGCTGCGCACCAGTTGGTCGGCGCGCTGACCGTGGCGGCGACGGCACTGGCGATGCATTCGGACGGGCTCGGCCGGGACGCGGGACGCACGCAAGCGGCATGACCGACACCGGGCAGGGAGCAGCGCTGGTGTGGTGCCCTTTCCCCGATCGCGCCACCGCGCGCGAGATTGCGTCCCGCCTGCTCGACGAGAAGCTGGTCGCTTGCGCAAACATTGTCGGCACAATCGAGGCGCTGTTCGCGTGGGACGGGGAGCGTGGCGAGGGCGATGAGGTCGCTGTCCTGTTCAAAACCACCGCCGATCGGCTGGATGCGGCCGTCGAACGGTTGGGCGCGCTTCACCCCTATGATACACCCGCAGTGCTGGGTTGGCGCTGCGAGGCGGCGCATCCGGCGACGCAGGCTTGGCTGACGGCAACGCTCGGCTAGCCTGCGCGGCAGCACAGACGGAACTTGCAGGCGATGGGGCACGGGAAGGGGCGATGACAGGCAGCACCCGGCGGTCCATTGTCGCGCATCTGCTCGGCGCGAGCGGGTTGGTACTGCTGGCACCGCCGCGCGCTTATGCGCTGAGCGAGGATGCGACCGGCGAGTTGGCGCTGCCGCCCAGCCAGGTGCAGCTGACACGGCGGCTGATGCGCCAGCTTGGCGCGGATGCCGTTCTCGAAATCCGGCGCAGCTGGGACATCGCCTTTGTCCGCCAGCAAAGCGGCATCGTGGTCACCGGCACGCAGGCGCATGTTGCGGTCGATGCCCCGCCGCAGCTGGCCGAAATCGCCCGGATCGAACAGGCGCGCAGCACCGCTGCGATGTTCCCGATCCTGCTGGACGATCGCGGATTCGTCCGCCGTTCGGCCACTGCCGACACCGATACCGGGGCCGAGACAGAAGGGATGCTGGCCGAGGCCATTGCGGTCGCGCAGCGCCTGATCGTGCGCACGCCGGGACCAGCATCGCGCGACGCGGCGGTGCAGCAGTATCTGGCGCAGTTGCAGCGGGCCGGGACCGGGCTGTTCGACCGCCTGCCCGGCGATCTTTTCTTTCCGGCAGGCGCCCCGATCGTCAGGTCCGGAACCCTGCCGCTGCCCGATGGTGCGCAAGGAGAATTCTCGCTCACCTATACCGCGCAAACCGTGCCCGGCACGCCCTGGCTGGCCAAGGCCGAGCGCGAGGTCACGACCCGGATCGGCCGGCACCAGCGGCGCTCGCGCGAGGAGTGGATCATGGCCGCGAATTCGCAGGCAAATTGATCCGCAGTATCTCACGGTATTATTTTACCTTGTGCGCAAACGGCTCTTTTGCTTGACTTTGCGGCCCCTCGGCGACAGATGCGCCCCACTTCGCTCAGCGCCCATCGGGTGCCGGGACGATTCCCCGGTTGCCCCACCCGGCAGCCCATGTTCGAATTCGAGGACACCAGCCATGAAGGCGCTCAGCAAGCAGACCCGGTCCGTGAAACCGGCCGAGGTCGAAAAGACGTGGCATATCATTGATGCCGATGGGCTCGTCGTGGGCCGTCTGGCCGCGATGGTCGCCAATATCCTGCGCGGCAAGCACAAGCCGATCTACACCCCGCACGTCGATTGCGGCGATCACGTGATCATCATCAATGTCGAGAAGGTCCGCTTCACCGGCAACAAGATGACCGACAAGATCTATTACAAGCACACCGGCCACCCCGGCGGGATCAAGGAAACCACCCCGGCCAAGGTGCTGGGTGGCCGTTTCCCCGAACGCGTGCTGGAAAAGGCGATCGAACGCATGATCCCGCGTGGGCCGCTCGGGCGCGCGCAGATGAAGGCGCTGCACCTCTACACCGGCACCGAGCATCCGCATGACGGCCAGCAGCCGCAGGTGCTCGACGTCGCTTCCCTGAATCGCAAGAACAAGGTCACCGCATAATGACCCCCGACAACAATGGCGATAACACTGGCGAAACCACCACCGTCACCGATCTCGCCGATCTGAAGGACATCGCCGGCGACGCACCGCAGGGTGATGCCGCCGAAATTGCCCGCGTGGCCATGCCGCTGCGCGACCGTGAGGTCGACCCGCAGGGCCGCTCCTACGCCACCGGCCGCCGCAAGGATGCCGTTGCCCGCGTGTGGGTCAAGCCCGGCACCGGCAAGATCACCATCAACGGCCGCGATCAGGAAACCTATTTCGCGCGTCCGACCCTGCGTCTGGTGATCAACCAGCCCTTCACCATTACCGACCGTGACGGCCAGTTCGACGTGGTTGCCACCGTACGCGGCGGCGGATTGTCGGGCCAGGCTGGCGCGGTCAAGCACGGCATCGCCCAGGCGCTGACCAAGTACGAGCCCGAGCTGCGCTCGACCGTCAAGGCGGCCGGCTTCCTCACCCGCGACAGCCGCGTGGTGGAACGCAAGAAGTACGGCAAGGCCAAGGCCCGCCGCAGCTTCCAGTTCTCGAAGCGCTAAAGCCTCTTTTCGAATCACCAGAGAAAGGGCGGCTCCCTTGTGGGGGCCGCCCTTTTCTTGTGGGGGTCGCACTTTTTTTGCGCGGCACGCCTCAGCGCTGCAGCAGCGTCAGCGCCCAGGCCAGCCCGCTCCCGGTCAGGAACACCGGCCAGGACCAGAAGATCCGCGCCTCGGCAATCGGCAGCGCGTGAATCGCCAGCGGTCCGCCACTCGACCCCTGCGAACCGATCACAATCGCAACGGTCGCCGCCAGCACGGCACCCAGCATCATGGATTTCATCAGATCCAGCATAGCATTGTCGCCCCTTATCGTTGACCACCCGCACCGGAGGGGCAGGCGGCGCAGCGAAGATGCTCAAGAAACCCTTAACGGGCATACGCCAAGCAAGGTTAAGGCGATTCCGCGTAGATTTACCTAGAAGGCTGCCGGGACAGGGGCGGGGACGCTTGCAGGCATTGCCAGCCGCAGTTCGCTGGCGATCATCCCGCCGGGCTCGACCGTGATCACCCGCCACGACGCCGGAGCCCCGTGACGCAGCCGGGTCGAGAGCGTGCCTGCCCCGATCATCCGCGCCTGCCTCCCACCGACGGTCCGCAGCTCGTCGAAGGGGCGGTGGACATGACCGCTCATGAAGGCTTGCGCGCCCGCAGCGGCGAGGCGGGCGAAGGCGTCATCCCCACCGATCGTGGGATTATGTGCGCCGCCTTCGGGGCCAAGCAGGGGGTGATGCGCGGTGACGATCAGCGTGCGCGGATCGCCGTTGAGCGCTTCGAGCCGGGCGAGCGTCTGCGCCAGCGCGGCGCGGGTGATCACCCCGTCCGACCAGGGAAACCGCGTTTGCGCCCGAACGGTCGTGCGCAGCGGCACCAGCACCACATCCGGCGATACGAAATCGCTGCTCACCGCCTGCGCCAGCCGCGAGTAGCGCCGGAAAGGATCGGTGAACCGCTCCCACAGGTTGTAATAGGGCATGTCGTGATTGCCGGGCTCCAGCACCACCGGCACACCCAGCGAGGCGAACCATTCGGCAGCGGCGGCATATTCGGAATGCCGGGCGCGCTGGGTGAGGTCGCCGGTGCACACCAGCGCATCGGGGCGTTCTTCGGCCACTGCCTTGGCAACGGCATCAAGCGCAGCGCGGTCCTCGACCCCGAAATGCACGTCGCTGATATGAAACAGCCGGGTGGTCATCCCCGCCCTATACCTTGCCGCTCAGGATCAGCCATGCGGCAAACGCGTTGAACCCGGTATAGGCGATATAGGCCCAGACGAACCCCGGCCAGCCATTGATCGACAGCATCAGCGCAAACAACAGCACCGCAAACTCGGTCGCGACCGCGGCGCGGCGTCCGATCTGTCCCGAACCGAACGGCAGGCGCCGCATCAGCGGGTGGCGGCTGTCGAGCACCGCCTGCTGCAGCGCGAAATTGCCGATTCCCAGCACGAAGATCACGATCGAAGGCCATGCCATAGCGCCATTATGGGCAAGCGCCGGTCGATTGGAAACCGCCTTCTGTCGGGCGCGCAACGTCATCGGTCCGCCGCCCCCCACGCCGGTCGGAGCGCCCGGCCGGGTTGATCGAGACCTGCGTGAAGCACCCCGCGACCCGGCCTATTGCTGGCTGCGGCAGCCGGACCGGCCATCCCCGGATCGGGGCCCCTCCCGATCCCGGTCCCGCTGCCAGATGGAGAGCCACTATGAAGACCTTTGCCATGGCAGCGGCCGCGATCGTCCTCGCCTTCACTGCCCAGCCCGCCTTTGCCAGCACCGCCACCGCAATGCCGGCTACGGCACCTCAGCACATGGCCGCGACCGTCAGCCTCGCCGGGATCGATCTCGCCTCGCCCGCAGGCCAGAAGCTCGCCGACCAACGCATTCGGGCCGCAGCGCGCAAGGTGTGCCGCGTCCCCAGCATCGCCTTTGGCGGGCGGATGATGTCGCATGAGGTCCGCGCCTGCCTCGCCAAAGCGCGGGCCAGTGCCAGCCAGCAACTTGCGGCGATCACCGCTGACGGCGCCGGGAACTGGCGGCGCGGCGGCTGAACCGCGCGGCCGGCCAGCTGCGCTGTCCCCGCAGCGCAGCGATGCGGTCCGGACCCTTTTTAGTCCCTGGGGTCCGGGCCGCACTTTTTCGCGGATCGCGCTGCCGCGCGATGCAGACCTCCCGCTCCGCCAAAGGTGGCTCCCAAACGAAAATTACCGCCCGGCCATCGCCTTGACGCGCGGCAGGTAGGTCCGCCCGATCCGCAGCGCCTCGCCGCTCTGCAGTTCGGCCGACCACACGCCGAGGCCGTCGTGCCTGAGCCCGCGGATATTGTCGCGCCGCAGGATGGTCGAACGGTGGATGCGGATGAACTGTTCGGGATCGAGCCGCGCTTCCAGCCCGGCAATGGTCTTGAGCAGCAGGTAGGATCGGGGTGCTTGCGCCGTGCCGACATGCAGCCGCACATAGTCGCGCTCGGCATCGATCTGGTGAACCTCGCCCACCGCCACCCGCAGCAGTTCGGAGCGGTGCGGCACCCACAATTCGTCGAGATAACGGCTGGCCCGCTGGCGGCGCTGCCCGCGCCGCGCCACCGCGCGCTCGATCGCGCGTTCCAGCCGATCGGCGGAGACCGGCTTCAACACGTAATCCACCGCCTCCAGATCGAAAGCCTCGACCGCGAAGTGATCATGCGCGGTGACGAAGATCACCGCCGGGGCCTGTGGCTGATCGGCAAAGTGGCGCGCGACCCCCAGCCCGTCGAGCTCCGGCATGGTCATGTCCAGCAGCACCAGATCGGGTTCAAGCTTCTCCGACAGCCGCAACGCCGCCGCGCCGTCGCTGGCAGTGCCGACCACGCGGATGGCGGGGATCTCGGCGCAGATCACCTGAATGCGTTCGACAGCGAGCGGCTCGTCGTCGACAATCAGCGTGCGCAGCGCGGCGTGTTCGTGGTCGGTTTCAGTCATTGCGGTTCACAGGGCAGCTGAGCGGGATGCGGATCTCGGTGCGGTAGCCGCCCGGCACCGGCGCGGAGGTGAAGGCAATATCGGGGCCGAAGCGTGCCTCCAGCCGGTCCCGCACATTGGCGAGCCCGATGCCCATGCCGTGGTGTTCGCCATTGGGGACGCCGGGGCCGTTATCGCTGACGGTGATCACCAGCCGGTCGAACTCCTCGCGCGCGGCGAGGGTAACGGTCACCTGCCGCGCCACTTCGGACACCGCATATTTGACCGAATTTTCGACCAGCGGCTGAAGGATCATCCCCGGCACCCGCGCCTCGGCCAGGTCATCCGGCAGGTCGAACACGCAATGCAGCCGCTTGGGGAACCGCACCGCCTCGATATCGAGATAGAGCTTTTGCAAGTCGAATTCGTCGCGCAACGCGACGTCGCTGGTCGGTTCGGTGGCGAGGCTGTGGCGGTAGAACCGGCTCATCGTCTGGATCATCTTCTCGGCCCGGTCGGCCTTGCCGGTCATCACCAGCGCGGAGAGCGAATTCAGCGTGTTGAACAAAAAGTGCGGGTTGACCTGATAGCGCAGGGATCGCAGCTCGGCGGCCTTGGCGGCGGAGCGGAACTGCTGTTCACGCCGCTCGGCCTCGCGCGCCTGCACGCCGGCCAGCAGCGCGAAATAGGTCGAGGCCCAGGCCAGCAGCAGGAAATAGCGCCCCAGCGCCACGTCGAGCAGCTTGCGCCAGAAATCGGAGGTACTCTCGGCTGGTCCGATCATGACGCTTTCGGAATCGACCACATCGCCCTCGTCGCCCTCGGGCTGGCCTTCCACTCCCGGCGGCCGGGCGCGGCGCACCGGCACATCGACCAGCAGGTTTCCGGCCTCGTCACGGCGCAGGTTGATGTTGTATTTTTCGGCGTAGGCCTGAAAGCCGACCACCTCCATGTCCTTGAACACGAGGTAATTGACCTGCCCGATCGCCAGCGCGACCGGCATCGCCAGCGCCAGCGCGGCGGAAATCTTGAGCCACAAGGGCTTGGCGTCGAACAGGCGCAGCAGCAGCCACAGCACCAGTGTCAGCGCCACGCCTACCGCCGTCACAAGCAGTCGGCGCCACCCAAGTTCGAACTGGAACCCAAAATCCATCACCAGGCTGCGGATGGTGGTGAGCGCGAAATAGGTCGCCCACAGCACCAGCATCGACACCAGCACCATCGGGAACGGCACGGTGACACCGGCCCCCTGAGCCTTGGGCGATTGGGGCGGCTTGGCGTTCGCTGCGCTGGATCGGGCTGTCGACATTATGCTGACAGGCGATACCGCCCGGCTTGCGCAAAGGCTACCGGGCGGGGCGCTTGTCGTCGGGCGGGGTCGGGCCTTGGTCGAAAGCCGGATCGCCGTTCAGCCTCCGATCACGCGCGCCCTTACGCTCTGGGCCTGATCATCTCGGCCGGCACCACCCACTGGGCAAACTGTTCTTCGGTCAGTAGGCCCAGCTCCAGCGCGGCCGCTTTCAGCGTCGTTCCTTCGGCGTGGGCCTTCTTCGCGATCCTGGCCGCATTGTCGTAACCGATATGCGGGTTGAGCGCGGTTACCAGCATCAGGCTTTCATTGAGCAGCTGGTTGATCCGGTCCTCGTTGGCTTCGATCCCGACCACGCAATTGTCGGTGAAGGCATGGCTCGCATCGCCGATCAGCTTGATCGATTGCAGCACGTTGTAGATCATCACCGGCTTGAACACATTGAGTTCCAGGTGTCCGTGCGTACCCGCGACCGTTACCGTCATGTGGTTGCCGATTACCTGCGCGCAGACCATCGTCATCGCCTCGCACTGGGTCGGGTTGACCTTACCCGGCATGATCGAGGAACCCGGCTCGTTGGCGGGCAGGCTGAGTTCACCGAGGCCGCTGCGGGGGCCGGAGCCCAATAGGCGGATGTCATTGGCGATCTTCATCAGGCTGACCGCGAGCACGTTCAATGCGCCCGAAATCTCCACCATCGCATCATGCGCGGCCAAGGCCTCGAACTTGTTGGGAGCGGTCACGAAGGCATGGCCGGTTTCGGCGGCGACCTGGGCGGCGAATTCCTCGGCAAATCCGACCTTGGCGTTGATCCCGGTGCCCACCGCCGTGCCGCCCTGCGCCAGTTCGAGCACGCGCGGCAAGGTCGCTTCAACGCGGGCGATGCCGTATTCGATCTGCTTGGCATAGCCGGAGAATTCCTGCCCCAGCGTCATCGGGGTCGCGTCCTGCAGGTGGGTGCGCCCGATCTTGACGATGTCGGCGAAAGCCTTGGCCTTGTCGTCCAGCGCGCCGTGCAGCTTCTTGAGCGCGGGGATCAGGTGCCCGATCGCCTCGCTCGCTGCGGCGATGTGCATCGCGGTGGGGAAGGTGTCGTTCGACGATTGCCCCATGTTGCAGTGATCGTTGGGATGAACCGGATCCTTGCCGCCCTTGGTGCCGGTCAGGATTTCGTTGGCGCGGCTGGCGATCACCTCGTTGGCGTTCATGTTCGACTGGGTGCCCGACCCCGTCTGCCACACCACCAGCGGGAACTGGTCGGCCAGCGTCCCGTCGATCACCTCGCGCGCGGCCGCAACGATCGCTTCGCCGAGCCGCGCATCGAGCACACCCAGTGTCATGTTGGCGCGCGCCGCCGACAGCTTCTGGATCCCGAGCGCGCGTACCAGCGCAGGCGGCATCCGCTCGCCGCCGATCGGGAAGTTGACGATGCTGCGCTGGGTCTGCGCGCCCCAATGGACATGCGCCGGAACCGCCACTTCGCCCAGCGAATCGGTCTCGATCCGCACGTCATCGCCCTTCGTCATGTCACTCATCGAAGCTATCCCATCCTCAATCGAAAACCGCGCCGGTGGCTGGCCCGCTCCCCTAAGCACTCGCCGCCGGGTGGTCAAAGCCCGAAATATCCGATTTCGCAGCGGCCCGCCGACCTCTGCCAGGGTGCCGTCAAAGCCCTTGGAACAATCGCGCGCCGTGTCTAGGAAGGGTTGACTGACTGTATTGCTAATCTAATACAGTTCCTCGGAGTTCTCATGATCGACACCACCACCCCTCTTGGCGGCCCCCATTCGCCCTCTCTTGCGGCCCCTCTGTCAGACAGCGCCAGCCGTCTGGCGCGGCGCGCGATGATCGACAGCCAGCTGCGCACCAGCGGCGTGAACGAGGAATTCGCGCTCGCGCGGATGCTGGCCGTCCCGCGTGAGGATTACCTGCCGGCCGAAAAGGCCTCGCTCGCCTATATCGACCGTGCGATTGCACTGTCTGCCAATGAACCGGGCGGCGGGCATCTGGCCGCGCCCTTGTTCTACGGCAAGCTGCTGCTCGAAGCCGCCCCGCGTCCGTCGGATCGGGCGCTGGTGGTAGACGGCGGGACGCAATATCTTGCCGCGCTGCTCGGTCCGCTGGTCGAAAGCCTCGACACGCTGGCAGCCGCCGACGCTGTGGCCCCTGCCGGGCCGCGGGGTGCAGGTTACACGCTGATCGTGATCGACGGCGCGATCGAGGAATTGCCGGACGGTCTCGTCGATGCGCTGGCGGATGGCGGAAGGGTGGTGACGGGGATCGTGCTGCGGCAGGTCACCCGGCTTGCTTCGGGACGCAAGATCGCCGGGCGGGTGACGCTCCAGCCGATCGAGGATCTCGGCATCCCGGTGCTGCACGCCTTCGATCCGCCGCGCCGCTGGACCTTTGCCTGATGGCTCGTGGGGGTGCGCTGCATCGGGCCGGTTCGGCCAGCCGGCTGGCGCTGGTGCCGTTGGGGCTCGGTCTGGGGCTGGGACTGGCCGTCCCGGCGCAGGCCGATTCCCTGCGTGAGGCGCTCGCCAGCGCCTACAACACCAACCCGACGCTGGAGGCAGCGCGCGACAACCAGCGCGCCACCGATGAAGGCGTGCCGATCCAGCGCGCACAGGGCCTGCCCTCGGCTAACATCACCGCGACCCATATCGAATTCATCCAGCAATCGGCCAACTCCTTCACCGCGCCTGAGCGCAATCTCGGGGTCAATGCCCAGCTGCTGGTGCCGATCTATTCGGGAGGTGCGATCCGCAACGGCATTCGCGCGGCGGAGGAGCGGGTGGAGGCCGGTGCGGCCGACCTGCGCGGGACGGAAAGCACCATCTTCGCGCAGGTCGTCGCTGCCTATATGGACGTGCTGCGGACCGAGGCGCTGGCCGGGCTCGCCGCCAATCAGGTCGATGTGCTGACCACCAATCTTCAGGCGACCAGCGACCGGTTCCAGATCGGCGACCTGACCATCACCGACGTGGCCCAGTCGCGCTCGCGCCTGGCGCTGGCGGAAGGCGATCTCGAACTGGCGCGGGCCAACCTGATCGCGGCGCGTGAGGCTTATGTCAGGCTGGTCGGGACCGCTCCGGGCGAGCTCGAGGCCCCACCGCCGCTGCCCGGCCTGCCCGAAGCGGTAGGCGAAGCAATCGTCGCCGCGCTGGAAAGCAATCCCAACCTCATCGCCGCCAAGGAACGCGCCGAAGCGGCCGGGTTCGACACAAAGGTCGCAGGCGCCGGTCGATTGCCGACGGTCGGCCTGTTCGTGAACGGCGATTACAGCGACTTCTTCGGCACGCTGGGCGGACCGATCGCGGCCGATTTCGTGCAGAGCGAACGCACCGCCAATGCCGGAGTGCGGCTCACGATCCCGCTGTTCCAGGCCGGCCTTCCCGCTGCGCGCCAGCGACAGGCAGGGGCGCGCGAATCGGCCGCGCTCGAACAGGTGATCGAGGCCGAGCGGCAAATCATCGCCGATACCCGAGCGACCTATTCGAACTGGATCGCCGCCAACGCCGTGATCCGCAGTTCGCAGACCGCAGTCGAAGCGGCCGAACTGAGCCTTGAAGGCGTGCGTGCGGAAAACTCGATCGGCAACCGCCAGATCCTCGACGTGCTCAATGCCGAACAGGAATTGCTCAATTCCCGCGCGCAATTGGTCACCGCCCGGCGCAACGCCTATGTCGCGGGTTTCAACCTGCTGGCGCTGATGGGCAAGGCCGAAGCGCGCGATCTCGATCTCGACACCGGCGGGCCGCTGTACGACCCAACAATCAACGCCGATCGCGTGCGGGGCAACCTGTGGGACTGGGACCGCGATCCGCAACCCACTCCGGATTCGACCAGAACCGTTGACATTCCCGCTCCCGTCGCAACAATTGGCCCGAGGTTGGAGCCTTGAGACTGGGCTCCCGGTCCCGATTCGGGACAGAATCGGCATCAGGGGCTCGCCGCATGGCACAGGATAACGAAGCATCGGTCGAGGAAATCCTCGAATCCATCAAGAAAGTGATCGCACGCGACAACCGTGCCGGAGCGCTGGAGGCCCGCCGCCGCCGCGATGCCGTTGCGGACGATGCCGCTGAGACTGCCTCCATCCCCGAGCCCGAGCCCGGCCGCGCCCATCTGGTCCGCGACGAGGAGGAAGTGCTCGACCTGTCCGATATGGAATGCGCCGAGGAGGTGCCCGTGACCACGACCGAACCTGCCGAAGAACCGCTCATAACCCCCGCTCTTCGCGACGCAATGCAGGAAAACCTCGCTGCGCTGGCGATGATGGCAGAACCGGGCGCCAAGCCGCAGATCGTTCGCTCGGGCGAAACCTCGCTCGAAGGCCTGACCCGCGAATTGCTGCGTCCGATGCTGGCCGAATGGCTCGATGCCAACCTGCCTTCGATGGTCGAGCGGATGGTGCAGGCGGAAATCGCCCGGATCGTCGGCAAGCGCCCCTGACCCCCGAGGCCTGACCCTCCAAGGCCTGAGTTCCGCGACCCTGAATTCCGCGAACCCGGCACTGGCGCGGAACGTGAAGGCGGGCTAATCCTGTCGTCATGGGATGCATAACATTATCGAGCGGTGCTCTGATCGCCGCCGCCATCTTCGCCGCTCCGCTCGCTGCCGAGCCGGTCCAGACCACCACGTCAGAGCAGGCACCCGCCACGACCGGGAACGCGCCTGCCGCGCCTGTTGCGCCCATGCCGCCGATGAGCGCGCGCGATCTCGTCACCCTGCCGCGCCTCGGTGCGCCCGCAGTCGACGGCGGGGGGAACCTGGCCATCTACGGCGTGACAACCACCGATCCGACAAGCCTTGCGCGCAGCACCGGCTATTATCTGCTTGATCTCGTCCGGCCGGGCGCTGCGCCCGTGCCGCTGGACTTCGGTCTCAAGGCCGCTTCCCCCGCGTTCGGACCCGGCGGGCAGGTCTATTTCCTCAGCAGCGACCATCCCGATGACGGCACTGCGGTACGCAGCCGGGTGTGGCGGGCCACGCTGACCGCCGACGGGCGCACCGGCGCGCCGGAGCTGGTGGCCGGGTTCGGCGACACCGATGTCGCCGGGTTCAAGCTCGCGCCGACCGGCACAGCCATTGCGCTATGGGGCGCGATCCCGCGCGCCTGCCCAAGCTTCGGCTGCGGCGATGCACCCGCCGCCCATCTCCCCGGCCCCGGCACGGGAAGGCTGTATGACGGCGCAGGCGGGTTCGCTCGCCACTGGGACCAATGGGAGACGCCGGGGAGATACAACCGCGTGTTCGTCTTCCCGCTCCAGGGCGGCAAGGCGGTGGGCGAAGGCGTTCCGGTCGACGGGCGCGATCCTGTCACCGGGCTCACCGGCGACACCCCGACCATGCCGTTCGGCGGGGCTGAGGATCTGGTGTTTGCGCCTGACGGCAAGCGGCTCTATTTCGTCGCCCGCGAAGCCGATGGGGCAGAGCCCGGCTCGACCGATCTCGACATCTATGTCTCCGACCTGTCGGGCGCCGCGCCCACTGTGCTGACCGGCGACAATGCCGCGACCGACACCGCGCCTTCGCCGTCGCCCGACGGCCGATGGCTGGCGTGGCTGGCGATGGCGCGGCCGGGTTACGAAGCCGACCGGCTGGTGATTCACCTGCGCAACCTCAAGACAGGGGCAACCCGCGCGCTCACCGAAGACACCGATCTCAGCTTCGGCAGTCTGGCATGGAGTGCGGACGGCACCCACCTGCTGGCGACCGCGCAGAAGGTGCTCGACACGCCGGTCTTCCGGATCGACCCGCAATCGGGCGCAGTGACCCAGCTTGACCTGATGGCCGGAAACGAGGCGCATATCGCCAATCTTAATTCTCTGCCCGGCGGGCGTTTGCTGTTCACCCGCGATTCGCTGGGCAATCCGGCGGAGTTGTACCTGGCGGATGCCGGGCAAAGGGGCCGTCCGCTGACCGATGCGGCAACCTCGCGCATGGGCGGCTTCGCCTCGATCGTCACCCGTCGCTTCAGCTTTGCCGGGGCCGACGGGGACACGGTGTGGGGCCAGATCACCCGGCTTGCCGATCAGGAAGGGCCGATCCCGGCGATCCTCTATATCCACGGCGGGCCGCAGGGCAGCTTCAACGACAGCTGGTCAAACCGCTGGAACCCGCGCGTGGTGGCTTCGCAAGGCTACGCCGTGATCTCGGTCGATTTCCACGGCAGCACCGGATACGGGCAGGCCTTCACCGATGCGATCGGCCGCGACTGGGGCGGCAAGCCGCTCGAGGACTTACAAAAAGGCCTCGCCGCAGCGCTCGCGCTCGACAAGCAGATCGATCGCAAGCGCGCCTGCGCAATGGGGGCGAGCTATGGCGGCTACATGGTCAACTGGATCGCCGGCAAGTGGCCCGAGCGGTTCGATTGCCTGGTCCAGCACGACGGCCTGTTCGACCTGCGCAGCTTCTACTACGCCACGGAAGAACTGTGGTTTCCGCGCTGGGATTTCGGTGGCACCTACGAAGAGGCGCGCGGCACCTATGAAAAATGGAACCCCGCCAATCAGGTCGACAAGTGGCGGACGCCGATGCTGGTGGTGGCGGGCGAGCAGGACTTCCGTGTTCCCTATACTCAAGGGCTGCAAAGCTTCACCGCCTTGCAGGAGCGCGGCATCCCGTCGCAATTGCTGGTCTTCCCGGACGAAAATCACTGGGTGCTGGGCGCGAAGAATTCGCTGCAATGGCACGATACCGTGTTCGCCTGGCTGGACCGCTGGCTCAAGCGGCAGGAGGGGGCAGGGGAGTGAGCCGCCAGGAACTGCTCTCGGCCCAGACCTCGCTTGCCAAGCATTTCGGCGATCCGGCCAAGGGCAACGCAATCGAACGGCACATCATGCTGTGCGCGATTTCGGACAAGCAGAAATGCTGTTCGCGTTCGGAAGGCGAGGAAGCGTGGGCCTTTCTCAAGACCCGGCTCAAGGAGCTGGGGTTGATCGGCCCGAAACGCACCGAAGACAGCAAGCGCGGGGCCGGCGGCGGCATCCAGCGGACCAAGGCCGATTGCCTCCAGATCTGCGCCGCGGGGCCTGTCGCAGTCGTTTGGCCTGACGGGGTGTGGTATCACTCGTGCTCGCCCGAAGTGCTCGAACGGATCATTCAGGAGCATCTGGTGGGCGGCATTGCGGTCGAGGATTACCGGCTCACTCCCCCGGCTTAATCGTCCTTGGGCGACCAGAACTCGTCGCGGCCCGGCAAGCGATTGTCGACCGATTCGTCGTGCCCCGTCCCGTTCGACAGGAATGCCAGCCCCATCAGCCCGCCGCCCAGCAGCATGGTGAAACTGATCCCCAGCGCCACCGCGATGTAGAAATGCACCGACACCATGCCGTTGAAGGCGAACAGCACACCGACCGCGATCGCCACCGTCAGCGCGGTCGCCGCCAGCAGCAGCTTCATGATCCGGCGGTAGCGCGCCCAGGCATGGGCGGCATTGCGCGGATCGTCGAGCGGGCTTTTGCGAGTCATGCCCCTGTCATGGGGACCGCTCTGCCGCTTGGCAATCAAAGATCGGGGAAATGGGGTCCCAAGAAGCGGCACAGCCTGGCAGCAACACCAGGCGCACGGAAGATTCGCCTTTTGTCCGCAGAAGTGGCACTTTCTGGCCCGGAGAGAAGGAGGTCTAATATGACCATTGCCAAAATCATCGCGGCTCGCCCCCTGGGCGAGATCATAAGTTGCGATGTTTCCACCCCGGTCACCGATGTCGTCGCCACCCTCGCCAGTTGCCGGATCGGTGCGCTGCCGGTGCTGCGTGACGGGCGGGTGGCCGGTATCGTGTCGGAACGCGACGTGATCTACCGGCTCGCCGATCACGGACGAACCTGCCTCGATCTGCCGGTCGGTGAGATCATGACCTCGCCCGCGATCACCGTCGAGCCGGAAACCACGGTCGACGAGGCGCTCGCCCTGATGACCCGGCGCCGCTTCCGCCACTTCCCGGTGGTCGAGAACGGCGCGCTGATCGCCTTCATTTCGATCGGTGATCTGGTGAAGCACAAGATCGAGGAGGTGAAGCACGAGGCCGAAGCGATGCGGAACTACATCCAAGCGGTCTAGGCTCAGTCGGTCATGACTTGAGGAAATCGGGCATTCACCCTAAATAGGAGGAATGGCCGAAATGCTCACCCTGACTCCCGCCGCCGCCAGACGGATCGCGCTGATCGCCGAAAAGCAGGCGCGCCCGGCGATCTTGCGCCTGTCGGTTGAGGGCGGGGGCTGCTCTGGCTTCCAGTACAAGTTCGATCTCGCCGAATCGCCCGATGACGATGACAGTGTGAGCGAGACCGATGGCGTGCGGCTGGTGGTCGATCCCATGAGCCTCGACCTGATTGCGGGCAGCGTTGTCGATTTCGTCGAATCCCTGGGCGGCGCAGCGTTCAAGGTCGAAAATCCGCAGGCGGCTGCGGGTTGCGGCTGCGGGGCCAGTTTCGGGATTTAGGTTAGACCCGCGCGCGCTTCTGAGGCATCAGGGCGCGCATGAAAATCGCCACCTTCAACATCAACGGGATCAAGGCGCGCCTGCCGCGTCTGCTCGAATGGCTCGCCGAAACTCGGCCCGCCGTCGCCTGTCTGCAAGAGATCAAGTCGCAGGACGAAGGCTTTCCCGCTGCCGAATTCGAAGCGCTGGGATACTCCGCCATCTGGCATGGACAAAAGGCCTTCAACGGGGTTGCGATCCTTGCCGACACGGCGGCTGGCCACACCCTTACCGAAGTGCAGCGCGGGCTCGGCATTCCCGGTCCCAACGAAGGCGATGACGAACAGGCGCGCTATCTTGAAGCGGATGTCAGCGGGGTGCGGATCGCCTGCCTCTACCTTCCCAACGGCAACCCCCATCCGGGGCCGAAATTCACCTACAAGCTGGCGTGGATGGAGGCCTTGCGGGCGCGCATGGCTGCGATCTGGGCTGAGGAAGTGCCTGCCGTGGTGCTCGGCGATTTCAACGTCATTCCCGAAGACGACGATGTCTTTTCGGTCAGGGCGATGGCGAGCGATGCGTTGATGCAGCCCGTATCGCGCAGCGCCTATGCCCGGATGCTGGCCGATGGCTGGACCGACGCGGTGCGCACCCTCAATCCGCGCGGCGGAGTGTGGACCTATTGGGACTATCAGGCGGGGGCCTGGCAGCGCGACCACGGCTTCCGCATCGACCACATCCTGCTCTCGCCCGAATGCGCCGACCGGCTGGAATCCGTGGGCGTCGACAAGGACCACCGCGGCCGGGAAAAGGCCAGCGATCATGCGCCAGTGTGGACGAAGCTGCGGGACTGAGCCCGCAACCTCAGCTTACCGATAGAAGATATGCGTGCTGATCTGCGCCATCCGCGTCTTGCGGTGGCTCCAGCTCGGGCGGACATAGTTGGCATGGAAGAACACCGCCTCGCCCACTTCCGACGACCACAGGCCTTCATGGGCGATGCGGGCGATGGCGCGGGCGCGGGTCCAGGCTGCGGTTCCGGTTCGCACGGCGGGCATGTGCCGCCCGCGCATGAAGGAGAACTGTCCCGGCTGCGCGACCACACTGCAATAGCTTGCCGGGAAGCGATTGTCCTGCGAGCGGTTGATGATCACCTGCGCGACCGCCAGTTGTCCGGCAAGCGGCTCACCGCGCGCTTCGAAATAGACTGCCCCTGCAAGGCACCGCATCTCGTCGCTGAGCGGCGCGTCGTACGCACCGACCATTCCCACCAGCGCGCCGAGCGATTCGGCGGCGGGGGTGTCATGAGCAATGGAGGGGCGGGGGGTATTCTCTGGCAGCGGCTGCACCACTTCTTCCGAGATGAACACCGGGGTCTGGGGAACAAGCTCAACGGCCGGTTCGGATGCTGCTGACGGGGCATCGCGCCCGGCCAGGTTGAGCGAAGTGTCGGCCGCCTGGGCCAGTGCCGCAGCGCCTTCGACGCCGGGGAGTGCAAGAGTACCGGCGGCGGCCATCGCCGCAGCACCGAGCGTAAAAGTCTTCCGAACCATCAAAACTACTATTTCGGCGGTGAGCGCGCTCCGACGCAGGCGGGAACCCTGGGCGATATTTCGCTGTTGGTGTGGGGTTCGATAGTATGCCTGCCGGCCGCTCCCCGGCTGCGTGATGACCTGGCGACCGAATTGCCGCTTACGTCAACCTGCGCTGAGAAGTCCGGGCGCCATCTGCGGTGAACCGAAGCGGGTCAAGTCAAAGCGGCAATTCTGCGATGAACCGTTCGTCGCACGCGACATCTGCCTCGATAATCCAAATATCGGGATCCTGATGTCGGCGACGCTCCAGATACTCGGAAAATTCCCCTGGATTATCAGTGCTCTCTCGTTTGATCGCAAGGAACGATCGCGAACCGTCACGGCCGGGCATTCTTTCGTAAAGCCGGGCATCGGCCCCGCGACACATGGTTACGATCAGGATCGTCCCCGCATCGCGCTCCCCCTTGGCTAGCACGGTCGCGAAGCCGCCCTGTGATTCGGCCAGGCGCAGGATCGCCCCGACTTCGACATGCGCGGGCAGCCGCCCGTCCATTCAGCCCGCCTCCACGGGGGGCGGCGAATAACCCGGCAGGCTGGAAAGCGCGATGCGCGACCGCATGAAGGTGCCGGTGCCGCGCCCGATTTCCTCGCCCTCCTCATCGGTCAATCGCGCCTCGGCGACGAACACGCGCTTGCGCCCACTGACCCAGCGCCCCTCAGCCACCACTAGCCCGGCGCGCACCGGCTTGGTGAAGTGCAGGTTGAAGCTGGTGGTCAACAGGAAACGGTCGGTCGCCAGCGTGTTGGCGGCATAGAACGCCGCATCGTCGAGCATCTTGAAATAGATCGTCCCATGCGCCGCACCTGCCGCATGGTAATCCGCAGGCGTGATGGTGAACACCAGCCGCGACTGGCCCTCGCCCGGAATATGCAGGGTCGAGGCGAACTTGTGATTGACCGGCGCGGAGGCATAGAGCCGCTCCAGCGCGCGGTAATGCAGGTCGGCGCCGCTTCCGGGCTGGCTGCTGTCAGGCCGCATCACGCTGGAACTGGTTGGTCAGCAGCGCGAACAGCGATGGGGCATCGGGCGCATCGGCCAGCATCGCCAGCATCGCCTCGTCGCGAGTCAGGCGCGAAATCGCCGCGAGGGCATGCAGATGCGTCGCCCCGGCGTTTTCAGGCGAGACCAGACCGTAGACGAGTCCCACGGGCATGGCATCGGCGGCCCCGAAATCGATCGGCTGTTCCAGCCGGATCAGCGCCAGCGTGGGCCGCTTGACCGCGGTGCTGCGACAATGCGGGATCGCCACCCCACGCCCGAACCCGGTGCTGCCAAGCGCTTCGCGCGCTTCGAGGCCCTCCAGCACTTCGGCCGCATCCAGCCCGTAGGCATCGGCGAACAGCCCCGCAAGACGGGGGAGCGCCTTGGCTTTGGTGTCGATGCGGGCCAGCAGGACCGCTTCGGGGGAAATGACGATGGTGACATCCATGATGGTGATGCGATCCCGTAAAGAGGTGCCGTCAGCGGGCAGAAAATGCAGCGCGTGACACCGGAGTGCCTCGTGTCCGGGGCGAAGCCCCTCCTGCTATGCGCCGGTGCGGATCTTCGTGCTTTCAGCCGGAGATGCACTCCGGTGAGATCCTATCGCGGTTCGACCCATCCGATCGAGCCGTCGGCCCGGCGATAAACCATATTATGCCGCCCGGTGCCAGCGTTTTTGAAGAACAGCGCGGTGGTGTTCCTGAGGTCCATCATCATCACCGCGTCGGCGACTGTGCCGGTGGGAATGTCGACCCGGGTTTCGGCGATCACGAGCGGGGCATCGGCGGTGACCTCTTCCTCGGTATCCTCCTCGACGGCGAATATGGTGTAGGCGGCTTCTTCCTCGGCGCGCGAATGATTGACCTGTTCGTGGCGGTCGGTCAGGCGGCGCTTGTAGCGGCGCAGCTGCTTGTCGATCTTGGCGACCGCATCATCCAAGGCGACATGCGCGTCCTGCGCCGAGCCTTGCGCCTTCAGGATCAGCCCCTGCATCACATGGGTGACGATGTCGCAGGTGAAGGACCCGGCTGGCGCCTTGCCGAAAGTGACGTGGGACGACAGCGCCTTGTCGAAATACTTGTCGACGATTCCGCTCAGCCGCTCGGCAGCATGTTCCTGCAACGCAGCGCCGGTCTCCATCTGATGACCTGAAATCCGGATGTCCATTGGTGGCTTGCCTCCTTGGCTGGCGAGATCCCGTTGCAGCGCAATGCCGGGCGATCCCCGGCGCGCGGTCAGCGGGACCAGATGGGGTTGTCGATCCCGGCGATAAAATCCCTGTGCCGGGCGATCTCGGCGGTGGTCGCGGCATGAGGACGCGGTTCGCGGCGCGGCTTGTCGATGACGGGGCGATGCCACGGCATGTTGCCGACCGGCGCGGCAGCGGACGAGCCTGTGTCCGGCATCGCAGCAAGCTCCAGCCCGATCTGCCGCCCCCCGGTCAGTTCGACATAGACCTGCGCCAGCAATTCGGCATCGAGCAGCGCGCCATGCTTGACCCGGTGCGAGCGATCGATCCCGTAGCGGCCACACAGAGCATCGAGCGACAGCTTGGCCCCGGGATGCTTGCGCCGGGCGAGGGCGACCGTATCGACCATCCGCTCCATGCTGATTGCCGCGCGCCCGATCCGTTCGAGCTCGTTGTTGAGAAAGCCGAAATCGAACCCGGCATTATGCGCCACCAGCGGCGCATCGCCAAGAAAGGCGAGCAACTCGTCGACGCTGTCGCCGAACCGCGGCTTGGTTGCCAGGAATGCCGCTGAAAGCCCGTGGACCCGCTCGGCCTCGGGCGGCATGTCGCGTTCGGGATTGTAATAGGCGTGGAAGGTGCGCCCGGTTTCGACCCGGCCGATCATCTCGACGCAGCCGATTTCCACCATCCGGTCCCCGGTCCGGGGATCGAGCCCGGTGGTTTCGGTGTCGAAAATAACTTCACGCATTTCGGGGACTATCCTCTCTTGTCCCGACACTTGCAAGCGCTGCGTGCCATCAAAGTGACGCAATCAATGCAGCGACCGCCGCGCGGGTTTCGGCAAGGCTGGTGCCGGTGTCGATCACGTGGTCGGCCCGGGCGCGCTTGTCGGCATCGGGCCATTGCAGGCCGAGGATGTGGTCGAATTTCTCTGCCGTCATGCCAGGGCGGGCGAGAACTCGGGCGCGCTGCACCTGCGCCGGGGCAGAAACAACGACGATGGTGTCGACACCGGCATGTCCACCGCGTTCGAACAGCAGCGGGATGTCGAACAGGACTGCGGGCTTGTCATGGTGCGCTTCGAGGAAGGCGGCTCGCCGGGCGGCCACAGCCGGATGGACGATGGCTTCCAATCGGGCGAGTGCGGTCTTGTCGGCAAAGACCTGCTGCCCGAACCGGTCGCGATCCACCCCCTGCGGCCCGGTCGATCCCGGAAACGCCGCTTCGATCGCGGGCACGAGTTCGCCCCCCGGTCCCTGCATGGCGCGGACTTCCGCGTCAGCGTCGAACACCGGGATACCGGCCTCGGCAAACATCGCGGCAACGGTCGACTTGCCCATGCCGATCGATCCGGTGAGGCCGATGATCTTCGGGTGGGTCATGCGGTGAGGATCGCCCGCAGTTCGGCATCATGTTCGCGCGGGGCAGGCTGACCGAAGAACTTTGCGAACGCGACCGCCGCCTGGCCGATCAGCATCGACAGCCCGTCGATGGTGCGAAAGCCGCGCGCCTGGGCACCTTGCAGGAACGGCGTGTCCAGCGGCGCGGTGACCACGTCATAGGCGATGCTGCCCGGCGGCGCGTGGCTCCAGTCGAAAGCAAGCGGCGGCTGGCCCTGCATCCCGAGCGAGGAGGCATTGATCACAAGATCAAGGCAATCCTCGCGATCGTCGAAGGCGAAATCCGTGGGGTCAGCGAAATGCGACAGGGAAATGGCGTGATGCTCTCCCTTGGGCGCGAGTTCGTCGAGCAGCGCGCGGGCCTTGGCCGGATCACGCCCGGCGACCACCAGCGTAAATCCGTGCCCCGCCAAGGCGGCGATGATGGCCCGCGCCGCGCCGCCGGTGCCGATGATACGCGCCATGCGGAAGTAGTGGGTCCGGGCGAGGTCGGCGGCGAGCGGTTCGAGGAAGCCGGCCGCATCGGTGTTTGTGCCGGTCAGCGCTCCGCCGGCCTGCGGCAGGATCGTGTTGACCGCACCAATGGCATCGGCGGGCGGATCGATCCGGCCAAGGTGCACCATCACCGCCTGCTTGTGCGGCATGGTGACATTGCAGCCGCGCCAATTCGGGTCTTCGCGGCGCGTTGCCAGATAATCCGCCAGCCCCTCGGACGAAACATGGCAGGCGCGGTATTCGCCCGCGATCCCCAGCTTGCCAAGCCAGAAATTGTGAATCGCCGGGGATTTCGACTGCGCGATCGGATTGCCGATCACTTCGGCATAAGCGCTCATGCCAGCAACACCCCCGCCTCGCGCAGCGCAGCCAGCAGTGGCAGCAGCGGCATCCCGAGCACGGTGAACTGATCGCCCTCGATCGCCTCGAACAATTGCACTCCGGGCCCTTCGATCCGGAAGGCGCCAACGGTGTGAGCGATCTCGGGCCACTCGCGATCAAGGTAGTCAGCGATGAATGCATCCGACAGATCGCGCACCCGGAGCCGGGCGAGGCTCGCATGTGACCATTCACACCCACCGTCGCGAACCAGCGCTGCGGCGCTGTAAAGCTCCATCACCCGCCCGGAAAAGAACCGCAAATGCTCCGCCGCCTGTTCGCGGCTGGCCGGCTTGTCGAACCGCTGCCCGCTGGCCACCACCAGCGAATCCGATCCCAGCACCAGCGCTTGCGGATAAAGCGCTGCGACCGCCGCCGCCTTGGCAACGCTCAGCGCCTCGGCCAACCCGGCCTCGACCGCCCGCTCGTCGATATCGGCGGGCACCGCCTCATAGCGCACCCCCGCCGCATCGAGCATCGCCCGGCGCGAGGCGGACTTGCTGGCAAGTATCAGTCGGGGAGCATCGGGCGCGGTCATATCGGCTTGCCCGTCCCGCCTTCGCTTGCTGGTTTGCGGTCGCGTTCCTGCGCCAGCCGGATAATCGCCGCTGCGGTTTCCTCGATCGAGCGGCGTGTCACGTCGATCACCGGCCAGCCATTGTCGCCGAACATCCGCCGGGCGAATTGCAGCTCGGCCTTGACCCGGTCGTTGTCGACATAAGCCGTCTCGGTCGCCTCGTTAAGGGACAGCAGCCGGTTGCGGCGAATCTGGATCAGACGTTCAGGGCTGGTGGTCAGCCCCACCACCAGCGGATGGCGCAGACCGTACAGCGCGGGCGGCGGCGGGCTTTCAACCACCAGCGGAATATTGGCGACCTTGTAACCGCGATTGGCAAGATAGATGCTGGTCGGGGTTTTAGACGATCGCGACACACCAACGAGCATGATATCGGCCTCTTCCCATTCCTCGTGGCCGAGACCGTCGTCATGGGCGATGGTGTACTGGATCGCGTCGACCCGCTTGAAGTAGTTCTCGTCCATCATGTGCTGGCGGCCTGGGCGGCCATGCGCTTCCTCGCCGAGCTGGGCTTCCAGGGCTGCGGTCACCTGATCGAGCACCGGTACCGCGGGCAGGCCGAGATGGCGGCAATGCTCCTCCAGCCGCTTGCGGGTCTCGGGATTGACCAATGTGTAGAGCACCAACCCGGGATGTGCGGCCAGATCGGACACGATCCGGTCAAGATGCTGGAGCGAGCGGACCATCGGCCAGAAATGGCGGTTGACCATAGGATCGTCAAACTGGGCAAGCGCTGCCTTGGCGATCATCTCCAGCGTTTCGCCGGTCGAATCGGACACGAGGTGCAGATTGAGTCGTTTCATGTGGAGGCTCGCGTCAGGCTCCGGCAGCTTGTGGACAGAACGCCGCATAAACCACGGGAGGGAACGGCGAACAAGCAGGGGGGCGATTTTCCTCCCCGCTGCCCGATGTTTCCCGGGGGGTACTTGCCCACAAGGGAGAACAGTTGTCGACAGGCTGGGAAGAGTGGGGATAAAGCCCGCTTGACGTCCAAGCCATGCGGATTCGGTCAGGGAGATATGGTTTGGCGAGGCTGGGGGTAATCGGGCAGGTTACGGTAACCCCCGTAATCCACAGGCCCAACAACACTCATCATCCATTTTCTAATTTGATTAGATTTGATTAAAGGAACTCTATGCCCGGTCCGCTTCTCGATACGCTCAAAGGTGTCCGTCAGGACCGTCCCCCCGTCTGGCTGATGCGCCAGGCTGGACGATATCTGCCGGAATATCGCGAACTTAGAGCGGAAAAAGGCGGATTCCTGGAACTGGTTTACGACAGCGAGGCGGCGGCGGAAATCACCGTGCAGCCGATCCGGCGGTTCGGGTTCGACGGCGCGATCCTGTTTTCCGATATCCTGATCGTACCGCATGCAATGGGGCAGGGGCTGACCTTTCTCGCGGGCGAAGGGCCGCATCTCTCGCCGACGCTGCTCGAAGCCGACCTGGCCAGCTTCACCCCGGCGTTCGAGCGGTTCGAGCCGGTTTATGAGACTGTCCGCCAGACCCGCGCCCTGATCGGGCCGGAGGTGACCATGCTGGGCTTTGCAGGCAGTCCGTGGACCGTGGCGACCTACATGATCGCGGGCGAGGGCTCCAAGGACCAGGGCCCGGCGCGGCTGCTGGCTTACCGCGATCAGGCGCACCTGCAAGCGATCATCGACGCGATCATCGACGTCTCGGTCACCTATCTTCGCGGGCAGATCGATGCCGGGGCCGAAGCGGTGCAATTGTTCGACAGCTGGGCTGGCAGCCTTGCGCCCGATCAGTTCGAAAAGTGGGTTGTCGCCCCCAATGCCGCGATCACCGCTGCGCTCAAGCAATCGCACCCCGATACACCCGTGATCGGCTTCCCCAAGGGTGCAGGCGCCAAGCTGCCCGCCTATGCACGCGAGACCGGAGTCGATGCGGTGGGCCTCGACGAGACGCTCGATCCCGCCTGGGCCCATGCCAGCCTGCCTTCGGGGATGCCGGTGCAGGGCAATTTCGATCCATTGCTGCTCGAGGCGGGCGGTCCGGCGCTGCCCAAGCGGGTGGGCGAAATCATCGCCGCCTTCGATGACCGGCCGCATGTCTTCAACCTTGGCCACGGGATCGGACAATTCACCCCGATCGCGCATGTCGAGCAGCTACTCAAAGCCCTGAGGAACCCCGCGTGAGGATAGACCGATGCAGGATATGCTGATCACTATCTATCCCTTCCTCAAGACCGGGCACGTGATCTTCATGGTGTTCTGGCTGGCGGGGCTGTTCATGCTGCCGCGCCAGTGCATCTACATGCTCGACCATGCACCTGGCTCGCCGGGCGAGGCCAAGTGGGCGACCCGGATGGGCAAACTCAGAAAGATCATCCTC
>DAIQNP010000003.1:0-30567 GCA_036788335.1 Erythrobacter sp. | reverse complement strand
ACCCGGCTCGACAGGAATGCCACCCCCTCGAGCAGGCGTTCGACATAGGGATCACGTTCCCCCCCGGTCAGGCCCAGCCGGGTCGCCACGGTTTCGTGCTTTTCTGCAAATTCGAGCGACTGCACCCGCAGATATTCCAGCTCGGCCTCGTAATATTCGACCAGCCGCGGATCCATCACTCGCTCACTTCAACGGTCATGGTCTCAAGATCGATATCGGTCTTCAATCGCACAGGCAGGGCCTGCGGGCCGCCCATGATTTCGCCTTCGATCAGGAAACCGATCTTGCCGGTCCCGTCAACGCGCCCGCGCGGTTCCACCCGCAGTGTTTGCGGATTGATGCGCGGTTCGAACCGCCGGATCGCGCGGCGGATTTCGCGCGCCTGTTCGCGCGCTGCGTCACGACCGTAAGATCGCCCCGCAAAGTCGCGCACGCCGAAATTGAGCACCGAATCGCGCACTTGCGGATAGCGCGACAGATCCTGCGCCGATTCGAACGAGATCGTGTTCAACAGCCACGCCAGATCGCGCATCACCGAGGCACGCAGCGATTTTTCGGTAAAGCGTTCAAGATTGGCCACGGCGAAATTGCGGAAATCCTCCCGCCCCACGGTCGGCATGTCGGCTTCGGCCGACAAGCCGCCGAACGCATTGCCCGAAGCCAACTTGTCGAACAGTGTCGGGGTAAGGCGAACCTTGACCGACATCGTCAGACGGTGCGCAGCGACAATTCGCGCAGCATCTGCACCGGCGTTTCGTTGCCGTCCGAAAAAGCGAAAAGGCGGTGGCCGACCGGATGTTCGCCCGCGCCATCCGCGATCCACTCGGTCGATGTGCCGCGCACGATCGCAGCCTGGTCCGATGCCTCGCTGCCGGGATAGCGCAAGGGGATGAACCCGGCGACGCGCGCGCCCTGGGTCAGGCCGAATTCGGCTTCGATCCAGACGGTATCGCGCAGGTCGAGCGGCGGGTTGATGGTGAGGCTTTCGAGCGCGCAGAACGGCATCAATCCATAGCGCCCGGCAATGATCACCTCGGTCACCGGGCCAAGCCGCGGATCGGCATCGGCGATCCAGTCGAATTCCTGGCCGGCATCGGTCGTGCCTGCCGTGGTCGGGGCCTGTTCGAACACCTGGGCATAAAGCGCCTCGGCATTGCCAGCGCCTTGCTGGCGGGCCTGGAGCGCGGCGCTCAAGGCGTCGCCCCATTCGACCTTCGCGAGCATGGGTGCGGCTTCTTCGCCGGAAAACACCCGCGCCCGTACCGCCTCGGCAGCGATGCACTGCGTATAGGCGACCGAGAGCATCCGGGCTTCGGGATCGAGTTTTGCCAGTGTTTCGAGCTGTGCCTTGGCCCGGTCCCATTCCCCCAACAGGGCGCACATCTGGAACAGGAACATGCGAACCCCGACATCGCCGGGGTTCGCACGCACTTCTTCAATCAATTGCTGGCGGGCAGCAGCGACATCGCCCGAGGCAAGCAGTTCGTCAGCCTTGACCATGAATTTGCCCCGTTGCCCCCACCGGGCCGATTAACCGGCCTTGTTCAGCAGCACGTCGAAGAATCCTTCGACCTTGCCCTTCGACGTGCCCTTCTCGTCGCGCTGGTCGTAGATCTGGCGGATCTTCGCGTAGGTCAGGCTACCGCTTTCGTCGGCCATGTCGGCTGCGGAAAAGTTGTAGTTGTTCAGAACCACATTCTCGAGTTCGTACTTGAGAAAGTCGATCTTCTTGTCGTCGCCAACGTTCGACTGGAACGAGATCACGCCCTTGGGGATCACCTTGCCCGAAGCGCAGGCCTTGAACAGCGCCACCGAAGTCTTGTCGACTTCCTTCGAAAAGGCGATGTCGCCCATGTTGGCCTGACCCTTCGACACGGTCTTCGACGCGTTGTTGTAGGACGAGGAATTGAAAGCCGAGAAGCTGCAGCTGCTCAGCTTGATCTCATCCTTGTGACCGTCATCGGTCGATTCGCCTTCAATTCCATCGAGCTTCAGAAAAATGGAAACTTGCATGTTCATCCTCCATCATTTGGAAAAGCATCACATCATTGAATTCACTTACCCTGCGGCAACTGCGACACCATGCTTACGCTAACATCCATGCCTTCCAACTGGTGGTGCGGCACAAACAGGAAGCGGCTCTTGTAGTAGCCCGGATTCTCAGGGTCCGGTTCCACGGTCACCTCGGCGCGCTTGAGTGGCAGGCGCGCTTTGGTTTCTTCGGTGGCCGAATCCGGGTCGGCCGTAACATATTGATGGACCCAGTCGCTCAGGTCGGCCTGCAACTGCGGGCCTTCGCGGGTGCCGCCGATCCAGTCGCGCACCATGCATTTGAGATAATGCGCAAACCGGCAGCTGGCGAAGAGGTAAGGCAGACGCGCCGCCAGCCGGGCATTGGCCGTGGCGTTGGGATCATCATACTTGGCGGGCTTGTGCACGGTCTGCGAACCGATGAAGGTCGCGTTGGTGGTGCCCTTGCGGTGGATCAGCGGGATCAGGCCAAGATCCGACAATTCGGCCTCGCGGCGATCGGAAATCGCGACTTCGGTCGGGCACTTCTGGTCGACACCGCCATCGTCGGTCGGGAACGTCGCCAGCGGCAGGCCTTCGATCGTCCCGCCGGATTCGACGCCGCGGATGCGGGTGCACCAGCCGAATTCGCGGAATGCAGCGTTGATCCGCACCGCCAGCGCATAGGCCGAGTTGATCCACAGGTGGTTGTCGTGCTCGCCGTTGGTGACCTCCTGGAACTCGAATTCCTCGATCGGGTTGTCCTTGACCGAGTAGGTCGCGCGGCCGAGGATGCGCGGCATCGTCAGCGCGAGATACTTGCTGTCGTCCGAACTGCGGAATGCGTTCCAGGCCTGGTGGTCGGTGGTATCGAACCGATTGGCAAGATCGCGCGGATCGGAAACCTCGGTCCAGTTGTCCATCCCCAAAAGGTTGGAATCGGCCGCCGAAATCATCGGCGCGTGCGACGCGGCGCCGATCCGGGCAAGCCCCTTCATCACGTTGAGGTCTTTCGACGAATGGTCGAAATACATGTCGCACACGAAGGCACCGAAGGGGACGCCGCCCAGCTGGCCGAATTCCTGTTCGTAGACCTTCTTGAACAGCGGGCTCTGGTCCCAGGCGGTGCCGCGATACTGCTTGAACATCGCCGACAGTTCCGACTGGCTGATGTTCATCACGCGGATCTTGAGATCCTGCCCGGTTTCGCTGCCGGACACCAGGTAATCGAGCCCGCGCCACGCCGATTCGAGCGCCTGGAACTCAGGGTGATGCAGGATCGCATTCATCTGCTGCGACAACTTGTTGTCGATTTCCGACACCATCGCATCAATGGTCGAGAACACGTCATCGCCCATCTTGACCGCGCCCGACAACGCCTGCTGCGCCAGCGTCTTGACCGCTTCTTCGATCTGCCCGCGCTTTTCGTCCGAACGCGGCTTGAAATCGCGCTGGATGAGCTCGGCAAAGTCATCGAACGAAATCGCCTCTGCGACCTCTGCCTGACCCAGTTTGGTGGGATCGCTTGCCATCATTTCCTCCGTTACGGACTCGAGAAGACGACGCCCGCAGGCGCCCATTCGCGGTGGCTTATTCGGACGCCTCAGCCGCGCCCGAAGACCCGGCATCGTCGCCTTGCTCGGCCTTGGCTGCGCTCAGCGCCTTGAGCAGGTTTTCATCCTGCATCACCTTTTCGAGCAGTTCGGTTGCGTTCTGCTTGCCATCCATCGCGATCAGAAGGTCGTTGAGCTGTCGGCGCGCATCGAGCAGCTTGGCCAGTGCAGGGACCGCCTCCGCGATCTTGCCGGGCTCGAAATCCTCCATCCGCTTGAACGTGATGTCGACCCCAAGCTTGCCTTCGCCTTCAATCTCGTTGTCCACCAGAAAGGCCGCCCGCGGGGCGATTGCCGCCATCCGCTTGTCGAAATTGTCGGTGTCGAATTCAACGAAATCGCGGTCCTTGAGGTCCTTCTTGGCGGCCTCGCTCTTGCCCGAAAGATCGGAGATGACCCCCATCACGAACGGCAGTTCGACCGACTTGCGTGCCCCGTAGGTCTCGACATCATAAGAAATGTGGACCCGCGGCGAGCGATTGCGGCTGATGAATTTCTGTCCGGAATCTGACATTATCTTCTCCCCCTGACCGGTCCTGGAACAATCACAGCACCTGCGACCACGACTCGCTCCACCGACCGATGAAAGACTTGATCAAGCATGTTCATTCCACATCGCGGCGCTCGAGCAAAACACTTTTCACTTCATCGAGGCTACCGGGTGCAATGTCTTCAAGGATTTCCATGAAATCCTTGTTCACCCAACTGCGCAAGCGCCCCGTCGCCATCCGCATGGGATGGCCCGGTTCGGCGCGGCTGTAATACTGTTCGATCGCGTTCAGCGCCGCCAGAACGTCGCTGCGCGACTTGACCGCGCCGCCGAAACTCGCGTCGCCGCCGACCGGATGGCCCGCGACCAATGCCCCCTCATGGTCGGCGTCGGCATCCTCGTCGCTGTCCGGCTCGGCGAGACCAGCCAAGGCGAGGAAAGCCTCCTCGATAGCACTGATCGTGTCCTGAGCGGTGCCGAAATCGGGCCGGTCAGCCACGGACTGATCGCGCAGCACGGCATCGATCCGGCTGATCGAATCGCGGTAGGACGACAGCAGGCCGGCGGTTGCCGCCTTGGCTTCATCGTCCATCTGATCCAGCGTCATGCGCACTTCGGCAAAATCGTCCGACGCGCCGCCGTGCCGGTGTGCATCGAGCAACTGCTCGCACCGGATACTGCTGCGGCTGCCAATGATCAGCGGCAGGTCGAGGATCGGCATCGCAAAAGCACCGCGGCGCGCGATGTCTTCGAAAATCGGGCCGCGCAGCCGTCCGCCAGGATCATCGACCACCGGGTGGACACCGTCCCAGCATTCTTCCAGCAGACGCGCGGCGAATTGCAGCCCCTGATCGACCACATCCGGATCGCGGCGCACGATCCCGCACCGGGCATAGCTGACCGCGAGATAGAGGTCCTTGGTCTGGCCGCACAGCGCCTCGATCAGGTCGAACAATTCCGACCAGTCCACCGGGGGCGGCCCCGGCTCCCCTTCGGGAAGCGGCGACACCCCGGAATCGATCGGAAAGTTATCATCGAACGCGGCGCGCAGGCGATCGAACTCGAGACTTTCGTCAAGATCTTCGCCGAAAGGTGCCTCCGCCGAAACGGGCGACATCAGTTCTTCAATGGATTTCACGCTCGTCGCCCCCGCCCGAGCCCGCCTACTCGATTACGACTGCCTCGACCCGGCGATTGATCCCATGCGTCGGCGCATAACCATCGATCGGTTGGGCGCTTCCATATCCGGTCGATTCGAGCAGGTCCGGCGCAATCCCCTTTTCGATCAGGGCCTGCCGCACCGCAGCCGCACGATCGGCGGAGAGTTTCTCGTTGACCGCATCATCGCCGGTGGCGTCGGTGTGACCGGCAATGCGCAGGCGCAGCGGCGATCCGTCGGCCGCGCCCTTCTTGATCACGGCAGCAAGGACATCGATGTCCTTGCGCGCCGACGTTTCAAGCTCTGCCGAACCCAGACGGAACGTCACGAACAGGTTGGCGCGAGCGGACACATCCTCGGCCACCTGAACAGCGCCCCCGGCCGGGCGCGAGGGCGAACGACCGCGACCAACCGGCGCACGAGCCACGCCTGCGTTGGCAAGACCGGCATTGGATGGCCGCAGTCGCGAAGGCGCCGGTGCCGCAGGCCTGATGCTGCCGGTCCCGCTGCGGGCTTCCCTGAGGGCGAGAAGTTCCTTGACCGTCGGCGGCGCGCGCAGCTCCACACCTTCGATCACAGCTTTGTCCCGGGCGTCCTCGGCGGCGAAAATCGCATCGCAATCGACACCCTTGTAGACGAGCGAGCACGTCAGTTCACGCTCGCGGGCCTGATCGATTTCCTGGCTTTCGGCCGAGGCGATGCCCGGAACGGCAAGACAGGCAATGGCAGCGACAATCGGAAAACGCGTTTTCATCTCTCGACTCCACATCGAAGCACCCTGTCCCCTTCAGAGCGTTGTTCGGGAATGCGACCAGACATAATTTGGGATTTGTCTTTTATGGGCCTTGGAGTAACACCTTGCGCAAAGGCTTACAAGCCGAAGGAGAGCAGCGCGTCCCATTTGTGAGCACTGCGAGGCAGCGGATCGGGTCGCACTGCCTGAAGATCAGGGTTTTGGCGAGGTTCGGGCGAGGTTCTGGGGGCTTTGGCGATGACATCGGAATTCCGCGATATAAAAATGACGGTGGGACTCGGGGGCGAGCAGGTCGAGTATGTCTCGCTTGCCGCCCGGGAAGAATTGTCCCACCCTTTCGAAATCGAAGTGGGCATTCTGGCCACACTCGGCGAAATCGATCTCGCCCCGCATATTGGCGAGCCGGTCAACATCACCGTCTATGAAGAACAGGATATCGTTCGTTACTTCAGCGGTCTGCTCGTCGAAGCCACGCACACCAACGAAGATGGCGACGGGTTTCATTACAACTTGTCATTGCGCCCGTTCACACATTTCATGGCGAGCAAGAGCGGATTTGCGATCTTTCAGGAAAAGACTGTCATCGACATCATCAAGGATGTCTTTTCCGCCGCCGGCATTTCCGATTATGAGTTGCGGATAAGCGAAAGTTACGAAGCTTTCGAATACTGCGTGCAATACGCCGAAAGCGATTTTCATTTCCTTTCGCGCCTGATGGAGCAGGAAGGGCTGTATTACTTTTTCGAACATTCGGAAGACAAACACCTTCTGGTGATCTGCGACAAGGCCAGCACCCACAAGCCGGGTAGCGCCGAAACCATTGCCTTCAACCCCTCTGCTGGCAGCGCACAAGCCTACAATGTCGCCGAGGAACTGGGCGGGCACAATGCGCTTTACACTTGGACCGAGCGGGTCGCGAGCACCGGTCACGAACAGGTGATGATGCGCGACTACGACTTCAAGAAACCGGTCGATCCGGTCGACGGCAAGGCGAGCGAAGATTCGCAGCACCCGCGCGATTCGCAGGAGCATTACGCTTATCCGGGCCAGTTCATCGATCAGGGGCGTGCCAACCGGTTGAGCAAGGTCAGGCTGGAAGAGTTCCGCGCGCGGCGGCGGACGTTCACAGGCCGCACCAGCGCAAAAAGCATCTGTGCCGGCGCGACGATCAAGATCGCGAATCACCCGGTCGGCCGGTTCAACGACGAGTTTCTGGTGGTCGCCACCTGGCATGCCATGCGCGCGCAAAGCTACCATTCGGGCATGGGCGGCGTAGGCGAGGATGAGGTCCGCTTTCTCGCGATACCCGCCAAGACCCAGTTCCGGGCCGAACGGCGCACCCCGAAACCGCGGGTCACGGGAGTGGAATCCGCAATCGTCACCGGACCATCGGGCGAGACGATCTACACCGATGAATACGGCCGGGTGAAAGTCCGTTTCCACTGGGATCGCACCCGCACCCCGGACGAAAAATCAACCTGCTGGATCCGCGTGTCGCAAACCGGTGGGCTGGGCAATGTCATCCTGCCGCGCGTCGGGCATGAGGTGCTCGTCGACTTCCTGCATGGCGACCCCGATCAGCCGGTCGTGATCGGCCGGGTGTTCAACGCCGAACACATGCCGGTCTATCCGCTGCCGGGCAACAAGACCCGTGCGGTGTGGCGCACGCTCACCTACGGTCAGCAGAAGGCCTATACCGACGCCGAAAAGCTCGACACCGGCGAACCCAAGGCCAACGAAATCCGGTTCGAAGACAAGGGCGGCAAGGAAGAGCTGTTCATCCACGCCGAACGCGACATGAATGTTCGCGTGCGTTACGACACCAGCACGCATATCGGCCACGACGAACAGCTCAAAGTCGGCCACAACCGCGAACGCTACGTCAAGGAAGACGAGACCGTCACGATCGATGGCAATCGCAAGTACACGCTCAAGAAGAACGAAACCAACACGATCACCGACGGCAATCGCACGACCGAAATCAGCAAGGGCAACGATTCGCTGACGATCAATCAAGGCAACCTGACGATCAAGACCAGCATGGGCAAGGTCACGATCGAGGCGATGCAATCGATCGAACTGAAGGTCGGCCAGACCGTGCTCAAGCTGACCCAGACCGGAGCGACGCTGTCTTCGACGATGGTCAAGGTCGATGGCAAGGCGATGACCGAGGTTTCCGCGGGCGGGATTTTGACGGAAAAGGGCGCGCTGATTAAGATCAACTGACAGGGCATCGACGATCCGGAGAGTTGCCCCCATTCCGTCGCCTGAGAGGACTAGCGCTGCACGTCATGACTGACTGGACCATCGTCTTCTGGAGTTCCGCACGCCAGATCGCCGAAGAAGCAAGGCTTCCGGGCGCGCTCCGGCCTGACGAAGATCTGGCGCCGGACGCCTATTTCCGCGATTTGCGGGCGGGCGGCGAGACGATGGCAGCGATCTCCTATGTCGCGGCGGCCTTGCCCAAGCTCGAAGTGATCGAGTGGGCCCTTTCCGGCCTTCCCGCGCTCGACAGCAACGATCCCGATTTTGCCGCGCGGATGCTGCTGCGCGACACCGCGCGGCGCTGGCTGGACGAGCCTGATGACGAAAATCGCCGCGCGGTCGAGCGTCTGGTCGAGCAGTCCGACGATGAATGGCCCGAAACGCTGATCGGCCTCGCTGTCTTCTTTTCCGGCGGTTCGATCGCGCCTGAAGACAATCCGCCGGTGCCCGCCGACGCCGGCCTGTGCGGGCAGCTTGTGGCGGGCGCGATGAAGTCGGTGGTCGCCAGCCAAAGCCATGCGGAGCCGGGCCTTGCCAATCGCATCCTCGACCTCGCCGACCGACTCGCCACCAGCGGGCGCGAGGCCATGACGACGACATGACGCTGACACTCAGGATTATCAGTCGTCCCCAGCTCGATACCGGCGCCACTCCCGAACTCGTGCTCAACAACCGGGGGGCCAATATCGGCCGGTCACTGACCTGTGAATGGGTCCTGCCTGACGAGAGCAAGACTGTCTCGGGTCGCCACTGCGAAATCCAGTTCCGCGACGATGCCTATTTCCTGATCGACTTCGGCAGCACCAACGGCACGTTCGTGGGACAATCGGACCAACGACTCGAAGGTGCGCACCGGATCGAGCCGGGCGACCACATCCGCATCGGTCCCTATGTCATCGAGGCCCGGCTCGCGGGCGCAGCGCTGCATCAGCACAGTGACGAACGCGAGCGCGCCGCAGCCAGTGCGCGCGGTCCGGAGTGGCAAGCCTGGGACGACGTTCCGGGTGCGCCGCGCATGCCGGCACCGCCACCACCGAGCCAGGAATTCCCCGCCGATGGCGGCTGGGATCTCGGCGGAACATCCCAGGACCGCGCTTCGATCTGGTCCGAGGACGTTCACCGCGGCTCGGCTGCGCCGACGGCCGATGACATCTTCGGCGATTTCACCGCCAAGAACGAAATCGACTGGGCGAATGCCTCGTGGTCGGTCGACCCCGAGTTTGATCCTTTCGCGGTCGACGGGGAAACCGACTCCGGCTTCAAGCCCTTGCCCGGCACCGAAAACCCGGACCCGGCCGAAAGCGGCAGGTTCGCACCGCTGCCCGGCACCGGCCAACAGCCCCAAAGTGGCGGTTTTGCGCCGCTGCCCCATGCAGCGCCTCCCGCTCCGCCGCCGATAGCTGCGCCGCCGCCGTCGGGCGGTAGCTTCGCTCCGCTTGATCCGGGCGCGGCCTCCGATCCGTTCGGTTCCCTTCCCGGCATGTCGTCGCCGATGCCCGATCCGGGCGATCAGGCGACTGTCGGGCCGTGGGGCAACGCGCCCCCTGATCCGTCAGGCACGCCCCTTGCCCCGCCGCCGCAGATCCAGCCGCCGCCCGTGCCGATCGCGCCGCCCCCTGCGCCGCCTGCTGCTGCGGTCCCGCCCCAAGCCATCGCCCCCATGCCGCCCGAGCTGCCGCGCGCCGACGCGGTTTTCGGTGCCTTGCTCGGAGAACTCGGGGTGCCCGCCGCGCAGGTCAAGCTGTCGCCCGAGGAATCCGCCGCCAAGGCCGGACGGATGCTGCGTCACCTGCTTGCCGGGCTGATGATCCTGGTCGAGGCGCGGGCGCGGGCAAAGGACGAGATGGGTGCGGCGGGAACGGCGCTCGGCTTCGACGGCAACAATCCGCTCAAGTTCGCGCGCAATGTCGATCAGGCCCTCCAGATGATGCTCAATCCGCGCCTGCGCGGTTACATGGAAGCCGAAGAAGCGATCGAAGAGGCTTTCCGTGATCTGCAGGCCCACCAGATTGCAACGCTCAAGGCGATGCAGGGCGCACTGCGCGAAACGCTCAACCGCTTCTCGCCGGCCGCGATCAAGGCCCGGACCAAGCAGGACGGCCTGCTGGCCAAGATGCTGCCCGGCCAGCGGGAAGCAGCACTGTGGAAGGCCTATGAAAGCCAGTTCAGCGGCGTTGCCGACGGTTCGGCCGAGGCATTTCTCGAAGTGTTCTCGCGCGAATTCCGCAAGGCCTACGAAGAATCGAGCCAGCGCCGCAAGCCCTAGGTCACAGGTCTGCTCCGCAGGCCTATCCGGGCTGCCGATCCTCGACCGAAAACCACATCGCGTCGGCGGTCCACCCCTGGTTTTGCGCCCCCTTGCGGAACCGTTCCGGCCAGCTCGCGTCGAACGTGAACATGTCTCCGGGCAGCGGGCTGGGGCTGGCCACCACGATGAAGCCCAGTCCGGTCGGCTCCGGCTTTTCGACCGGATAGGGATAGGTCACGGAGAATCCGTCGGGCGCCACATCACCCTTGAACGTCGTGACGAAAATCTCCGTTTCGGCAGGGTCGCGCGAAATGGGCGTCACCCCATCATCGGCCGTGACAGCCAGCAGGATCAGGTTCTGCCCCGGTTTGGCCCCTGAGACCTGGATCAGCACCTTGGCGTAGTTGTCTTCGGGCAGGTTGGAGCCGTCGCTCAGGGCAATGGTTTCGCGATTGGCCTCGTAGATGCGCTGCGGCGTGGTGATCCGCAGATCGGTACCGCGGGCATCCCGCAAGGCCTCGATGACACCGCAGGCTTGCTGCGGGAAACGCATCACATTGCCGAAATCGAGCGCCGGCACGCTTGCCCCTGCGGCCTCGAGCGCTTCGGCCAACCGCGCCTGGGCTTCGCCCGGAACTGCCGCAGCTCCCGTAAAGGTCGCCACACTTGCATCGGCTGCGGCAAGATTGACCCATGAACAGGGTATCCGGGTCGCCGACCGCTCTGCCAGCGCGGCAAATTCGGGCGTGCCGGATGCAAGCCGTGCTGCCGCGGTCCCGCCGCCGCCAGCGTCGCCTTCAGGTGCGGTCGCCAACGGCGGCGGTTCCGTCTGGTCACCGCCGCCAAGGCTCAAGGCAATCACGATGCCGACCAGGGCCAGCAGCCCGAGAGTCGCGCCGCCGATGATCAAGGGCAGGCGGTTCTGCCCGAGCCCGGCAGGGAGCAGGCTGCGGAGCCGATCGCCCAACGCACCCGGACTGGCCGTATTCAAGGTCAATCGGGTCGCCTCGGACCCGCCGCTGGCCGTGCTGGCAAACCCCGACCCGCTCTCCGCGCCGAAGGCTCCGGCATCCTGTGACAGCATCAGGTTGAATTCGAACATCGTTTGCGGCCGGCGCGCAGGATCGGGTTGCAGCGCCGCCTCGAACGCGGCGCGGAACGGTGCAGGAATGGCCGACAGATCAGGCACGCTCATCCGCTTGCGCACCGCATCGGAAAGCGAACCGCCCATGTCCGAATGCCCGCCCGCCAACAGCGCCCGCAAGGTCAGGGCGAGGCTGTAGATGTCTGACCACGGGCCGATATTCCGGCCATATTCGCCCAGTTGCTCCGGCGCGACATAGCGCAGCTTTCCGGCAAACCCGTCACCGACGATCGTCGCGGAATGTTCGCGCGCGTCCTTGGCGATCCCGAAATCGATGATCTTCGGCCGACCGGGATCGCCGCCGACCAGCAGGATGTTGTCGGGAGCGATGTCACGGTGGATCGCGCCCAAGGTGTGCGCGGTTCCGAGGCCGGCTGCGAGCTTCTGGGCGATGGCCACGAATTGCGCGTCGGTCAGCTTCAATTCGCCAAGCTTTTCCTCAAGGCTTGGCCCGTCGATGAATTCGGTCACCAGATAAGGTCGCCCCAGGCTGTCGCGCGCAGCGAGGCGGTATTGCACGATCGCTTCGTGGTGCAGCCTGGTCAGCGTTGCCGCTTCCTTGGCGAACATCGCTGCCACCAGCTCGTCCTGCGCCAGATGCGCAAGCATGACCTTGACGGCGACCCGCTCGTCCGGCTGGTGGACGTTCTGCGCCTCGTAGACTTCGCCCATGCCGCCGCGAGCGAGGAACCGGGTGATCCGGTAGATGCCGTTGAGCACCTCGCCATTGGCGATCTGCTGGCTGCCCGTTGTCCCTCCCACGGCAGCGGCGGCGGGTGGAGCAGGAGGAGGGGGCGGCGGTGCAGGCGCGGGCGCCGGGGCCGCCTTGCGCCGCTTGCCTCCCGCAGCAGCCGGCGGCGGCGCGGGCGGCGGGATCTTGGGCTGATAGACCGTCCGGTCGTCGTCTTCGGGACTGTCACTCATGGTCAGAACAGGCCAATCTCGACCACGATGGCCGTTACATTATCAGGGGCTCCCTTGGCATAGGCACGTTCGATCAGCGCGTCGACCGCCGCCTGGGGATCGTCGTGGTCGAGCAGATCACGGATTTCTTCCCCTGACAAGGGACCGCTCAACCCGTCGCTGCACAGCAGGAACCGATCGCCCGGCTCCACTTCGTCCTTGATGATGTCGACCTGCACCTCCGGCGCCACCCCGAGCGCACGGGTCAACACATGCGACATCGGGTGACCGACGGCATCGGCGGCCGAGAGAATCCCCTCGTCGATCAGGTCCTGCACATGGGTATGGTCGACCGTCAGCTGGAACAATCCGCCGCTGCGGTGAATATAGGCGCGGCTGTCGCCAACCCAGCCGATCGCGAATTCCCGTCCGCGGATGATCAGGCCGACTGCCGTGGTGCCCATCGTCCCCCCGCCCTGTTCGGCCCCGGTCCGGGCGATGAGCGCGTTCGCCTGGTGGATCGCCTCGGCAAAGCCTGAAATGGCATCGTCAAAGGCTTCGGGCAACCGGGTCTCGGCAAAGCCGTCTACCGCCATCCGCGACGCTGCGGCGCCATTCTGGTGCCCGCCCATGCCGTCGAACACCAACCAGACCCGGGAGGCATCATCGAGCAGCAGCGAATCCTCGTTATGTGCGCGCACCAGCCCGGTTTCGCTCCGTCCGGCCGACCTGAAGGGGATGATGGTCACAGCAACATTCCTTCCACTACACACCACGACGCAACACTGTCCGGCGCGGGCAGTACCGGCTCGGCACCTTCGGGCAGGAACCAGTGCGGCAGGCGCGCGGCTCCGCCCTCCCGGGCTGGCAACCCTGCCAGATTGTCACGCAGGCGATCACTGGTGGCACCGTCCGCCAGCGCATCGATTGTCGTATCGTAAATCTGCTGCGTTGCCCGGTCCGGCTGGCTGGCGACGAGCAGCGGGAACCGGCGTCCCACCGCATCCATGCTCGGCAACAGAACCACGGTGCAGCGCGGGCTTTCCAACAGCCACGGCGCGGCCGCTTCGTAGCATTGTGCGAAAGCCGCTCCCGTTGCCGAGCGACAGGCATCCAGCCAGTCGCTCAGCCATTGGTCGGCCGCGTCGCGTGCGCTGCCGGACAGGCCGCGGCTGATGAAATCGCCGTGTGCCGGCAACTTGCCGAACAGCGCGGGAAATTCCAGCGTCGCCCGGGTCAAAGCATCTGCGGGCATTGGACCGACCATAGCCCCCCTCCGCTGAACGGATTGCGATCAGCGGGAAAGGAGATCGTGAAGACGGCGCGCGCCGGACCGGGGTTGAAGACGGCTTCGACCGATTCTTCCGACAGATTGCGGATGCGCGCGCGTTCGAGCAGCCGGAACAGCGACCACGGCCCGCTTTCCGGGCGGCGCCAGGTCACCTGTTCGACCGGGTCCAGCCCTTCGATCCCGCTGCTGGCAATGATCTTGAGTTCGGACGACTGCACCATTCCGCCGCCGAATTGCCACGTCAGTTCCTCGGCCGGGTTTTCATCGAGATCGAACCGCAACGGAATGCCGCCGGTGGAAAGCTCGACCCGGCTCGCCTCGCGCCCCAACTGGCTCAATTCGATCCTGAGCGGCAGGCCTTCGCCAATGGTCAGCGCCAAGAACGAGGCCTTCTGCATGTTGCCCGGCGTGACCGGGTTGAACGTCGCCGCCACCGGATCGCCGCTGAGCCAGCGCCAGTAATCGCCGCTGCGATCGAGATAGGGTTCGAGCCGGGTCTGGATGAACTGGGGGACCAGCCCTCCGGGACCGAAGGCGGCACGCACCTCGGCGACGCCCGCATCGGTGCTGGCCGCGCCGTCGAACGGAAACTTGCCGCTGATGGCCTGTTCGCAGGCGGGCAGGACCTGCTGCGCATAGGCCAGCGTCGTTTCGCCTTGCAGCACCCCGACCTGCGCTTGCCCGCCGCCATTGACGACATCGGTGGCGAACTTCTGGATCAGCTCGGGCGCCTGGGTTGCAACCGTGTCGAGCTCGCCGCGGATCTGGGCAAGCCGGTCGCCGCTGCCGGTCGCGCCCGTCCCCGGCGCACCCGAGGCACGGACCTGCGAGAAGGTCTGGCGGACCGCGTCGATGAAGGCCGTCACGCCGCCGGGCTCCTCGGGCGTGCCGGTCCAGGCATTGAGATCGGCAAAGGCCATCGCGATCTCCGCATCGGCAGACAGGCCCCGGCTCCCCCCCGCACCGGCGATCCTGCCGGCGGCGTTGAGCACACGGTTGCGTTTGGCGCGGTCGGCGAGCATTTCGCCGGCTTCTCCGATCGCGCTGTTGCCGCTGAAATCGGTGTTGGCGCGCAGTTCCAGCAGCACCGTGCGCAATGGCGAAGGATCCTTGGTCAAGGCCCGGAAGGCCTGCGGATCGTTGAAATAGTCCGCCGCCTCCAGCGCATTCACCACCTTCTTCCACTGGGCGATGTATTCGGAAGCATAGACGCCGGAAATGCCCTGGCGCACCGCGCCCAATTCGCGCTGGATGCCGGAGGTCTGGGCATCGCTGCCGAGCACCCACAGTTCGCCTTCCAGATCGGCCCGAGCGGATTCGCGCGCCACCAGATAGGATTTTTCGAACCCGGCGCGGGTGAAGAAATAGGGCACCCGGATCGACAGCACCTTGTCCGGGTCGGAGAACGCCGCCGCATCCCCGGCTTGCAACACCTCGGCCATCTGCCAGTCCTTCGAGGAATCCGATGCCTTTTCGCGCATGATCGCATAGGCGCGTTCGGACAGCGACATGCTCGATACCGCCTGCCGCGAAACCGACACCAGCTGCGCATCGAGGGGCGCGCGCCCGCCCTTCCACGCCGCTGCGATATTGGCGTCTTTCGACAGGGCATCGAGATGCATGGTCAGGCGTTCGCGCACCTGGCTCAGTTCGGAGCCGGGAAAAAGGTCGTTCGCCCAGTCCTTGGCGACGTGGCGGCGGATCGTTTCGGGATCGATGACGCCTTCGGGCGCGCCGCCGCCGAGCATCAGATAGACCTTGAGCGGTTCGTACAGCGCCAGGGGATCGGACAGTTCCTGCCGCATCTTGTCTTCCAGCCGCAGCATGATCCGTGGCAGGAGAATGCGCCGGAGCCCGATGTGGTAGGCTTCGGCATTGCGCTGCGCCAACCCGCTCTGGAACAGGCCGAACCGGCGCCACAGCGATGGCCCCCCGGCAGCTTGCGCCTGATAGCCTTCGGGCAGCGCGCGCAGGCCGTCGAGCAGCGGCAGCACCTGTTCGAGCGAGGCGTCGCTCGCGCCGATGCGGACCAGATCGATCCGGCTGGCATCGATTTCCTGCCGCAGGTTTGCCGCGTTCGCCACGGTCTCGCTCTGGAAGGTGCGATTGCCGATGAAGCTGACCGTCCACAGCGCCACCGCGAGCACCACCACGGCTGCCAGCGCAACGCTCGCTGAAATGATCTGGGTGCGGCGCTTGCGCACCAGCGCGGCATCCGACACCGGCAGGCCGGATTCCCTGAACGCGACATCCTGCAACAGACGGTTGAGGAAATAGGCCTTGCCGTCGCGGCTTGCCGCGCCCGCCGCAGGCGTTTCGCCGTAAGCCTGGCTTACGCCTTGCAGGATGCGGTCGATCGCGCTGCCATCCTGCGTGCCCGATGTCAGGTAGAACCCGCGCAGCCGGCCGCTCGGCCGGTCCTCGTTGAGAAACGCGCCTTCGATCAGGCGATAGAGCGCCGGACGCAAGGCGTGCAACTGTCCCGGAAAGCCGAGAATCAGCCCGCGCCGCCGGATGTCCTTCTCCTCTTCCAGCCGTTTGGGCTTGCGCGCGGAGACATCGTTGACGAAGCCATCGAAGGCCGTGGTCACGTCTTCAGCATTGATGCGCGGCACGTTCCAGTCGAACGTGTGGCCCAGCACCGCCCGCCGCCCGTCGACATCAAGGTCGCCGAAATACTCGGCCATCCCGGCGAGCAGATCGGCCTTGGTGATCAGCAGGTAGACCGGCAGTTCGACCTGCAGGCTTTCGCGGATTTCGCGCAGTCGCCGCCGGATGATGGCGGCGTGTTCGTCGATCACCCGCACATCGCCGCGTTGCAGATCATCGGCCGGGATCGCGACGAAAATGCCGTTCACAGGTTCGAACGGGCGGTGCTTGCGCAGCAGTTCGAGCAAGCGCTTCCACCCGGCATTGTCGACTGCGCTGTCGGAATCCTGGGTCGTGTATCGCCCCGCGGTATCGACCAGCACCGCCTCTTCGGCGAACAGGAAGTCGAGGTTCCGCGTCCCTCCGCTGCCGACCAGCGTCTGATCGGCGAGCGGGAAGCGCAGGCCCGAATTGAGCAGCGCGGTGGTCTTGCCGGCACCGGGCGGGCCGATGATCACGTACCACGGCTGCGCATACAGATAGTTGCGCTTGTTGCCGCCTGCTTCGCGCAGCTGTTTGAGGGCGCCCGCCATCCGGCCCTGAACCGCGCTGGCCTCCTGATCGCTTGCATCGGGACCGGCGAGTTCGGCAGCAAGTGCGGCTTCGGCCCGCTTGGCAGCACGGCGACGCAGCAGGAACCACGCCAGCCACACCAGCACCAGCACACCGGCCATGGTCAGCCGCACCCACAGCGCCTTCATCGCGTCGACAAACAGCGGCAACCCAAGGCACAACAGCAGGCCAAGCAGAATGATGGTGCCGATCGAAATCGTCCACCAGTTGGTCAGGAACTTCTTCATTGCCCTCGCCCCCGCGTCTGCCGCTCAGTTGCCAAGCTCGACCACGAATTCCACCCGCCGGTTCTGCGCCTTGCCCTCGGCTGTGGCGTTCGAGGCGATCGGAACCGTGTCCCCGAGACCCACCACCGTAATCCGGCCGGGATCGGAAAGCTGCGCACGCACCAGCCCGGCGACGGTTTCGGCCCGCGCCCGCGACAGGGCGAGGTTGTCGGCGAATTCGATGGTCGGGCTGATCCGATCGGAATCGGCATGGCCTTCGACCGTGACCGGGCCCTTTTCCAGCTCGATCGCCTTGCCGATCTTCTCGAAGATCGCGGCGCGGCCCGGGACCAGCTCGGCGGCGGCCGGTTCGAACAGCGTGCCGACAGTGGTCCGCACCCGGTTGCCCTGCACCACCACCAGACCCTGGGCGATTTCGTCAGCCAGGAATTCGCGCAAGCGCGCTTCGGTATCGGTCGGCGGCAGTTCGAGCACCTGTGCCTGCCGGGTGAGCGAAATCGGCTCGTCGGGAAACAGGCCGGCAACCCTCTGGTGCGGATCCTCGCCGGTCAGCATCAGGGTCACGAAGAACACCAGATAGATCAGGAAGCACAATCCCGCCGCGGCCGCTGCTGCAAGGCCGATAATGCTCCAGAAATTGTTGGGCTGTCTTGGTGCGGTCTGTCCGCGCCAGTGATGGACCACTTCGACCTGCGACAGGCTGCGGATATGTTCCAGCGCGCCGATCAGGCTGCCCATCACCTGCTGTTTCTTGCTGTGACCATCGGGCATGGCGCGGGTGCGCCCTTCGAATCCGGCGGCGAGGCAGGCGTGGAACAGCTCGATCAGATCGCGGTTGCGCGCCGGATCGCGCAGCACTTCGTTGGCGAAATCCCAGAACCGGTCGCCTGCGATGTTTTCCCGAAAGAAGGTGACGACCATATTGCGCTGCGCCCATTGCGCACCGCCGCCGCCCACGCCCGGCAGGTTCTGGGCAATATCGTCGATCGTGGCACAGACCGCATATTTGGCACGCTGCCGCACCGCTTCGGGATAGGCGGCCTGAAGCGCCGCATCGAACACCCCGATCGCATCCTTGGCGCGGCGATGGAATTCGCCCATCGACACTTGCCAGCGTCCCGATTGCAGCGCCGCCGCCATCGCCAGCACCGGGGCGGCGTGCGCCATCATCACATTGCGATCATGGCGCGGGTGCGGCGGCTGGGGCACGCTGTCGTAGAATTGCTGTTCGGCCAGCACCGACCCGTCCGCGCTGCTTTGCCCGGCAAGCGGCTGCCCGCCCGCAAACGGATCGCCGTGCAGCGCGCCGAACCCGCCTGCCGCTGTCGGAACGGGCGGCGGCATGTCCGGGCCGCCGGGTGCGGACTGGTCCCAGTCGCCGACACCGGAAAACCCGCCGGCGGCGGGCGGCGGCGGCGCGGCAGGACTGCCATTGCCCGCACCGCGCTTCAGCGGGGAAGGCCGGAACACCGTCTTGTTGCGATCGTCGCTGCTCATTTCTTCTGCTTAACCGCCCACAGCTCGAGTTTGAGATCAGGCCAGTCGTCCGAGACGAACAGACCCAGCGCGGCCGCGTCGTAGACCTCGGGCCAGTCCGCCGAGCCGCGATCGAGTTCGAAATAGACATAGCCGGGCAGCACATGCAGCTGGCTCGGCGGGGTGGTGGTGTGGCGCAGCTGGATGCCCGGCAGCGCCGAAGCGACCAAGGTCGGCATCTTGGTATTCGGCCCGATCTTGCTCACTGCGGGGAACCGCTTGCGGATATCTTCCATCGACTTGGTCTTGTCGGCCACGGCGAGGAAGATGTAGCTCTGGCGCAGCAGCGTGCGGTTCTTGATCACGTGCATGTACTGGCCCGGCCCGCGGGCGACCAGCGGCAGCGGCTCGACCGAGCGATCGAATTCGGCGGACAGCAGCAGCTGCAACAGATCGATCACGGGGTCGAAACAGCCTTGCAGGTTTTCGTGATCATACAGCGGCAATTCGGGCGGGCGGCGCTCCTTGCGGGTCAGGGTCGAAACCTCACCGGCCATCGCCAACAGGTTTTCGAACACCCGTTCGGGATGGATTGCGGGCATCCCGGCAAGATGGCGCAAGACCGCGGTCCAGCGGTTGAGCGCCTGTAACAGCAGGAAGGCCTTGTAGGTGTCCTGGCCTCCCTCGGTCGTCTCGGCCGCGCGCAGGGCCAGTTCGCTCACCATCTGGTCCGCCCGGCCGATCAGGTCCGATAGCGCCGCGCGCAGCCGCGAGGCGCGAACATCGAGGCTCGGCGCGATATAGCGGTCATCGAAGACGATCTTTTTGCCGGCCACCTCGCGAATGCGCGCGAGTCCCAGCAGCAGCCGCCCTTCGGTTTCGTCCGGGGTCACGCCGAACCGCAAGTTGGCGGTGCCCAGTTCGATCTCCTCGATCGTGCGTTCGGTCGAGAAATTGTCGGTGATCGACTGTTCGGCCGCGAGAAACCGGGCATCGAGCGAGCCGCTGTCGCTATCCATGAACTCCACCGCCCCGGTCGTACGCGGCGGCAAGGTCAGGTAGATCACCGCATCGCGGGTCTGCGCGCTGACCGCCAGCGGCGCGGGCGAGGGCATGTCTGCGGGAATCGCGAAGGGCGTGCCGTCGGGCATGATCCCGCGCGCCTTGCGGATCGCGAACTGGCCCAGCTCGGCCAGGGCAAGGTCGATCTCGATTTCCGCAAAGCCCCATGAAAAGGGCAAGGCCCAGTCATGCCGCGACGAGACGAAGCTTTCGACGAAGCGATCCTGTGCCTGAAAGTGCTGCGGACGCAGGAACATGCCTTCCCGCCACGCAACACGATTCCGATCGCTCATGCCTTGCCCCCTCATCCGCCAACAGTTAAGCATAGGACAGGGGACAGATAAAGCACGGCGTTCCCCCCCGAAAGCGATTTTGGTCTGCAGACCAACAATGACCCGGGCTGTAGCCGCGACTGTGAAAGCTGCGATGGAACCAGAGACCACCAGTTTCAATCCGCGCACATGGATCACCCCGGCCGCGCCCGCGGAGGCAGAGCCTGCCGCGCCTGCCCAGGCCGAGCCTGAGGCGAGGCGGCCGGCCCGGTGGATGCTGGGTGCAGGCATTGCAGTGCTGGCGGCTGTTGCCAGCCTGGCCCTGCTGGTTCCCTGGAGCGCACCCGGCGACGAACCGGACCCCGCAGCAGCGGCAACCGGCCCGGCGGCGATCACGGCTTCCGCCGCATCCCCCCCGACCTTTGCGACGCGGATCATCAGTGCTGCCGACATGAACGAACTGGGCGCCAATCTCGAAGCGATGGGAATTGCCACCGGCGATGCCTTCGTCGCCGCCGAAGAAGTGGTCGCGGCGCTGGGTGTGCAGGAAATGATGACGGTCAGCGTCGAGCTTGACCGCACCGGCGGCAAGACCGCAATCCATGCGCTGACCGCCGAACTGGAAAACGGCGCAGCGGTCCGTCTGGTCCGCATGGCAGGCGGCACCTATCAGCGTCAGAACGTCGTCGAAACCGCGCAGGTCCGGGTGCGGCAGGCCAGCGGCACCATCAGGCACAACACCTTTTATGCCTCGGCGGTCGAAGCCGGCATCCCCAACGGACTGGTCAGCGATTTCACCAGGGCGTTCTCCTTCGATATCGACTGGGCGCAAACCAAGGTCGGCGACCGCTTCAGCGCGACCTGGGAGGAAACCATCACCCGCGCAGGCCGGGAGGTCGAGCCGCCGCGCCTGATCGCCGTGGAATTCGAAACCGATGGGACCAGACGCAGCTTCTACGCCTTCACCCCGCCCGACGAAAATGAACCGCGCTGGTTCGACGAAGCCGGACAGGGCAACGCCCGCTCGCTGATGCGAACCCCGGTCGATGGCGCGCGCATCACCTCGAAATTCGGCGTGCGGCGCCATCCGATCTACAACACCCAGAAAAACCATAACGGCGTGGACTTCGCCGCGCCCACCGGAACACCGATCTATGCAGCGGGCAAGGGCACGGTCATCTTTCAGGCGATGGCCGGGGGTGCGGGCAACCTGATCAAGATCGATCACGGCGACGGGCTGGAGACGCGCTACATGCACCTCAACGCCTTCGCCGAAGGGCAAGGGGTCGGTTCCGCGGTGATGCAGGGGCAGGTGATCGGCTATGTCGGCACGACCGGCGGTTCGACCGGGCCGCACCTGCATTTCGAAATCCGCACGGATGGCAATTATGTCGATCCGCTGAGCTTCGAAAACACGGTGACCGAAGCGTTGAGCGGGGAGGAGCTGCGAATGTATGCCTCCCAGCGCAAGGCAACCCTGGCCGAGATTGCGCAGGCGAAGAAGCCGGCCCGGCCCGCCGCAAAGCCCAAGCCGGTCGCTACCCCGCAGGGCTGACCGCAGCGGCGGCTTGCGAGACCTTGAGCCCGTCCTCCCAGGAATAGCGCCGCCTGCCCTCAGGCCCGAGATCGATGATCACCGCTTCGATGCCGGCGAAGAACGGGCCGATCTCTTCGGGACTGGCGCTTTGGGCAAAGGTCGCGAACACGCGGGGATCCCAGAACCGGAACAGCACCACATCGCCCAGCGGCAGCCGCACGGTGGTGAACTTGCGCAAATGCCGGCGCAGCGGCTTCAATCCGAGCGGCGAGCGGCAGGCCATGCCCCAGAAGCGGCCGGATTCGTGTCGGCGCCACAAATCGGGCAAAGGCTCGCCCGGAATCAGGCGCACAAGGTGCGGCAGCGCGGCCAGCGTATCGTCGGGATAATCGGCTTCATAAAGGCAGGCGTGCTGGCTGCATGATCGGATCACGGGAAAAAGCCGCGGATCGGCCGCGCCGTCGACGATCGCAAACCAGTCCGCTCCCGCCGCCATGCCGGGCTATTTCTGGCAGATACGGCAGAACGGCTTGGCCGCCTTGTGCGCGCCGATCATCGTTTCGGCCTGAAGGCTGGGTTCGGTGAGCGGCACCGGCGCTGCCATGCCCATCCCGCCGCCTGCGCCGCCGCCGCCGGCGTTGGCCGCATCGCCGATCATCACGGTGGGCGCCCCGCTGACGATCACCCCGCCATGCGCGGTGTTGTCACCCATGCGCGCAGCCGGAAGGCCTCCGACCAGCACGGTCGCCGACCCACGCACGATCACGTCGGGCGGACCGACACAGACGCACTGATCCGATACCCGGGCCTGCGGCATCATGCAGGTCAGGACATTGGGCTGTCCCTTGATGATCGGGCCGCCGACATGCGGGACCGGCCCGGGATTCACCATCGGACATGTGTGCATGTCTGTGATCCGGGCGGCAGGCGGCATCTCGGCGTTCCTTCTAGCGGGCGGCCACGACCTTGGTGCCGCCATTGAGCAAGGTGTTGCCCGTGTCACCCACCACGAAGAAACTGGCCCAGAAGAAGGGGTGCGATGTCTCGGGCAGGTCGATCAGCGAACGTTGCGCCTGGTTGAGCGCGGATGCAATAGGCCGGGTTTTTCCGGCAGCATAGAATTCCGACATCATCAGTGTCGCGGCATCGGTGTTGGCCGCCTCCCAATAGGTGGCCATCACCGCCCGGCTTCCCGCAGCGAAGAAGGCACGGACCAGCCCGTCCAGTGTGCTGCCGGGACGGGCCTCGCCCGCCCGGATCTGCGTCGCTTCGCCGACCGTGGACGCGGTGTCGCAGGCCGACAGCACCACCAGATTGGCGTCGAGTCGCAGGCTGGCGATCTCATCGTAACTCAGCAGCAGGTCCGACGCGCTGGTGCCGCCATAGGACGTCAGCAAGGCCGCAGGTGCACCGCTGCATTCGAACTGGCCTTCGGTCAGCCCGTGGGTGGCAAAGTGCAGCACCTTGTAATCCGAAAGATCGCCACCCGCTCCGCCCATCCGCACCACTTCGGTATCGGAAAAGCTTGCGCCGCTGATCACCGGCGGTTCGCTGCCAAGACCCAGCGCCGTGGCAGCGAGGAAGATCTCGTCAGCTGCGATCGGTGCGAACAGGTTGCTGTAACGCGCAAACGCCGCGGCATCGACCAGGCACGGCCCGATCCGGAACTTGCCGCCGCTGCCGATCGGTTGATCGCCGATATTCTGCGGGGCGGCAAACCCGATCAGCGGACGATTGGCGCGCGATGGCGCGAATTCGCGCGAGGCGACAAAGCTGCGCGGCGACATCGCCACCGATGTCGGCATCAGCTTCGAAAGGAACGCAACGCCGCTGTAATCATATTTGTCGGCTTGCCGCGCGAAGGTGATGGCAGAGGCAGGATCGGTCACCAGCAGCGCCGCCGGCAGGCCGGCCATCACGCTACCACCATCGAACACCAGTTCGGACTTGGCACGCACCAGCGAATCCACCTCGGCAAACAGCGCCTGATACAGGGCCACCGCCAACTGCACGGAAAATTCGGGCACCACCCCGTCATCGCTCGGATCGGTCGACCGGCGCAGCGCCGATGAAAGGCCCAGCACGTCCTCGGTGGCCAGCGTCGGCAGGATCGGATGCGCGGTGTCACCGTCAACCAGAATGCCGAACACCCTGTCGCTCATCACGGTCAGGCGGATATAGCCCTCGCCCGGCTTGAGCTTGGCCTGAAGCGCAGCCAGGTCGGCCGGGCGGTCCGAAACCTGCGCCAGCCGCGAATTGCTGGCAATCGCGGCATCGGCTTCGTCCAGCAGCCGGAACACCTCCTGGCGGCGGCTCGTCAGCGCGTCGACCGACTGCCCGAGACGGCGGTCCTCGATGATCTTGGCATCGAGTTCGACCAGCTCGCGCCGCAAATCCTGCCGTTCGCGCAGCGCTGCGGCAATCAAGGGGTCTCCGGACACGATTTCCTGAAGCTGGCTGACCTGCCGCGCGGCGCTGCTTTCGCCGGCAACCTGCAGCACATCGAAATAGCGGCTGGCTGCGGCCTTGTCGCCGCTGGCCATCCGAACGGCAAGGTCGTCGAGGAAGGGGTGCAACAACCCGGTCGAGAAGCCCGAACTGGCTTCGCGCGCATTGAGCATCGCATCGACGGCGACGTTGTAGGCGGCCTCGACTTCGGCCTGCGGGCTGCCGGCGCGATCGATGATCGAGGCCCGTTCCAGTCGCAATTCGGCGACAGCCGGATCACTTGAAGCAAAGGCGCGGGCGCGGGCATTGCCGACCAGGGTCTCGATCGCATTGTCGAACGAAGCAACCGCTGTGGCGAAATCACCGCTCTCGGCCTGAATCCGGCCCAGCTGCCGGATCAGGCGCGCATCGAGCCAATACAGCCCCCCGCGCTCGATCCTTTGCCCTTCGAGCGAGGTGTTGAGTTCATCGAGTTCGCTGCGGGCCAGCGCGATCGCGTCGAGCGCCGCCGATCGATTGCCCAACGACAATTCCGCAACGCTCAGCGCCCAGTTCCCCTGCACCCCGATCACGGTCTCGCGCGCCAGATCGAGGTCCGGCGTCGCAATCGCCGTGCGCAGGTCGGCCCGGTCGCTCACGACGCTGTTGAGTTGCACCAGTGTGACCGGATCGTTGAGGCCCTGCACACGATCGCGGGCGCGGTCGGCCAGCGGCGTCAGCACCCGCCGCGCTCCGATGAAATCGCGCTGGTTGAGGGCATGGAGGCCGCGATAGGTCTGCAGCTTGGGACGCAGCGAGCGCTGGTCGGAGCCGCTCAGGCGCCCGATCACCGCTTCGGCGGCATCGAGATTGGCGCCAGCGCTGCGGAAGAACCGGATGTTGGAATCCGCCAGTCCCGCCTCAAGCAGGAGCTGCGCCCGGATGGCGGCCGGCGTTCCGGCCGGAAGGCGGTTCAACTCGTCACGCAGCAAGCGCGACGCATCGGCGCTCAGGCCCCGAAAGTTGAGTTCGGTCGCACGGCCAAGCAGCGTATCGGCGGTCTCGGCCGGGCCGCCGCTCAGCGCGACCTCATCGAGGCCGGCCGGCAGCGCCGCAAGGCTGGGCAAGTCAATCGGACTGCGCGCCGATGTCACGCCGCCTTCGACCGATTGCCCGACCAGCAGCAACGCCGCCTGATAGCCCGCGCCGATTGCACTGGCCGATGATGAGACCTGGATCGCCGTGCCGCCCTGCTCGGCATCGACCACCACAGTCGCGAAGCCCAGCGCGGGGTCAAAACAGCGCCGCGCGCTGGCCCGGTCGAATCCGGGCAGCGACACGTCACTGGCTTCCCCGCATTGGAGGCCGGCGCCATAAGCGTCGCGCGCGTCCACCGACGGGAAAATGCGCACCCGCGCCAGCGCCGATGTCACCGGGCCGGAACAATTGACCGAATAGACATCGGGGTTCTTGACGAAGTCGCGTAGCGCCGGATCGGTCCAGTTGGGGGTCGCGGTGCAGCGTTCGCCATTGGCGTTGTTGCCCAGCGCCAGAATGCCGGCAGGCCCTGCCGAGGGAATCGTCGCACAAGCCGACAGGATCAGGACCAGCGCCGGGCCGCCGAGAAGATTTCGGGTGAAGCGTATTCCAGACATGATCCCGAGCTCCCTAATTGCTGACGCAGACGCCTTGCGCATCACGCTCTTCACATTCCCTCTCGTTCGCCGGCGCGGATGCCGCGTCAGAGAACAAGCCTTCGTTGTTGGTGCCCACCAGCGGATCGAACGGAACCAGCAGCCCGTCTTCCGCCACGAGCAGCGAGATGACCTCGCGTGGAATATTCATCACGAAGTTGCCGACAATCGTGGTCAGGCAGTCTGCGCCGCTGCCAATCACGCAGCCATTGACGCGCGAAGCATCGATCAGCGTCGCGTCGTTGACATTGAGGACCGTGGCACCGACGAGCGAGGCGGCAGGACCGTCAAACCCGTTGATGCTGCCGAACAGGGCAAAAGCATTGGGCGCCGCCTGACCGCCTGTCTGTGGGGAATCCAGCGGGTTCAGGGTCAGCGTCGGGGTCGAGACATCACCCCCTGCCAGCTGGACGCCCCGGAAGATTTCGCTGGTGCCACCAACCGGCGGCGCGGAATTCTGGAACACCGCAGTCCCCCCGTAGGTCACGTTGAGCTTGCCCGCAGTCAGATAGACAGGGTTGGTGATCACGCCGACGGGTGCGTAGAGCAACGAGGTGGGGTTGGAGATGAACTGTTCGACCAGTTGCTGAACCGAAAGGTTTTCCACCTGATCGAGCAGTTCGATCTGGCCGAAAGCGATATCGCGGCCGCGCAGGTCCAGCGTCGCTGCACCAAAGTCGATCGACGCCCGGTTGATGTCGGCGGTGATCCGCGTCGCCACACCCGTGCCATCAGCCCCGCCGCCAAGCCGGAACGAACGCCCCGTCCCGGACCCCGACAGGTTGCCGGTGAGCACGATCGCGCCGGTCGAAGCGACCGCCACCGTCTCGCGGCCGGCAGCGTCCGTGAAGGTGACATCGGCAATGTCGACATCGCCGCTTCCGGCATCGATCACCAGGCTGCCCGCATCGATCAGGGCCAATTCCTCGTTCGAAAGCGAGAACGAACCCTCGCCGCTGCCCAGGCCGATCGAGCCATTGTCCGCCGACGTGAAAGTCACGCTTGCCGCCTGAACTCCGCTTGCATCGGTGTTCAGCGCGATGTCAGCCGCCGTTATGGCAATCGCGCCGGACGGGGCAGACAGCCCCTGCGCCGTCAGCGCGCCGCTGGTGGCAATATCCATGCTCGCCGCGCTGGCATCGCCGCTGAAGGTCACCGCATCCGGCGCGAGCGTGCCGCCCACCGCCAGCGCGCCGCCCGCCGCAATCGTCGCCACGTCGACGCTGCCGGTGGTGTCGAGCGCGATCCCCATGCCCGCCGTCAAAGAGCCAAGCGAAAGATTGCCACCGGCGCTGCTATCGACGTCGATCGCGCCCGTCCCGTTGATCTGATCGGTCTGGACGAAGCTGGTCGTTTGCAAGATCGCATCGCCGCCATTGGCCGAAAGGACCCCGGCATCGATGGACAGAGCGGCAATATCGATCGCGCCGTTCACCGAGGTCAAGTTCATCGCATCCAGCGCACCGGTGGTATCAATCGTGATGCTGCGCGCACTGACCGTATTCTGGAAGGTCACGGCATTCGGCATCCGCGTTGCGCCAACCACCAGATCGCCCGTCGCGCCGATCGACGCCGTGGTGAGGCTGCCGGTGGTATCGAGCGTTACGTCCATGCCCAGAAGATTGCCGAGGTTCAGCGCGCCGTCCAAGGTGCTGTCGACATCGATGAAACTGGCCGAACGGATCGCAGAGGTGGTGATCCCGTCACGCGAGAGCAAGGTGACCCCGCCGCCAACCGTCAACAGCTCCGCCGCCGCAATTGAGCGCGCGTCAATGTCGATGGCGCCGGCAGTGGTGGTGAGATTGGCCGCCATGAAGGCACCGCCGGTGTCAACCGTGATGCTCTGCGCGCTCGCACCGGCGGTAAAGGTCACCGCGCTCGGTTCCGCCGTGCCGCCCACCACCAGCGTGCCATCTGCGGCGATCCCGGCCGTGGTGATGCTGCCAGTCGTATTGAGTTCGATGTCGCCATCCGCCAAAAGCGTACCGAGATCGAGCGCGCCCCCAGCAATGCTGTCGACTCTGATCAGTCCGCCGGTCATGCCGGTCCGGACAGCAGTGATCGAGGCGATGGTGATGTCGCCGGCAGCCTCACCCACAACGAACACGTCGCTGCCGGTGACCGCAACATCGTCAGCCGTGACATTTCCGGCAGCTTGCAGTGTCACCGGGCCGTTCATGCCGGTCACATCACCAGCAAAAACACTGCCTTCGAACGACCGCAAGAGGAGGGGGCCGTCGGCGGCGGTCACACTGCCCACATCTAAGGCATTCACGGCAAACAGTGCGACCGAGCGGCCGCTGGTACCTCCGGTGACTGTCAGCGTGCCCGGAATTTCGCCGTTGGCGGACACGCTGCCATTGGCCGAAACCAGGCTGGCAAAACTTGCATCGTCGTCATTGTCGGTTTCGAACAGGATATCGCCTGTTGCCTCGACGTTTCCGGCGATCAGGTCGCCGCCCCGCGCGGAGAGCACGATCTGGCCGTTGGTCGCTTCAAGATCACGGACGTCGATCTGCCCGAGTGCCGAAAGCCGAATGCGCTCGGCCGCAGCATTGCCGGTGAATGTCAACGCCTCGGGGCGCGACGTCGCACCCACGGTCAGCGCGCCCCCAGCGGTGATCCCGGCAGTGCTGACCGTCCCGAGCGTATCGAGCGTGATCGCACCCGTCGCCTCAAGCGAGCCAAGATCCAGTGCCTGCCCGCCGGTGCTGTCGACAGTGATCGTCCCGCCAACCATTGCCGAAGCGGTCGCCGCGATCGAGGCGGTCGTGATGGTGCCAGACGCCACCAGATCAACGTCGCCGCCGGTCGCCGAGACCGCGCCTGCACCGATTGAGCCGGCTGCGATATCCACGCCGCCAGCCGTGGCAGTCAGACCCTGAGCTGCGACGTTTCCGGACGTGTCGACGGCAATGCTCGCCGCGCTGACGTTGCCGCTGAAGCCCACGATGTTGGGAGCCAGCGTTCCGCCCACGGCCAGCGCGCCGTCCGCGTTGATCATCCCGGTGGTGATGCCGCCGGCCGTGTCGAGCGCGATGCCCTCGTCCGCCGCAAGCGCTCCCAGGACAAGATCGCCGCCCATTGTGCTGTCGATGTCGATCGCCCCGCCCGCCATCCCGGCGCTCGCCGCGCTGATCGAAGCGGTGGTGATGGCGTTGATCGCCCGCAAGGTGACGCTGCCGCCGGTCGCCGAGACCGCGCCAGCGCCAATCAGGCCGGCATCGATGTCCACCCCGCCTGCGGTCGCGGTGATGCCTTGCGCGGCAACCCCGCCGGAAGTGTCGACTGTGATGCTCGCCGCGCTGGCGTTGGCGTTGAAGCTGACCGCGTCGGGAGCCAGCGTTCCGCCCACCGTCAGCGCGCCGTCCGCCGTGATCATCCCGGTGGTGATGCCGCCGGCCGTGTCGAGCGTGATGCCCTGATCCGCCGCCAGCGCGCCCTGCAACATCAGGTCGCCGCCGCCGGTGCTGTCGATATCGATCGCCCCGCCCGCCATCCCGGCCGTGGTTGCCGTGATCGCCGCGGTGACGATATCGCCCGCCGCCACCAGATCGACATCGCCGCCGGTCGCCGAGACCGTGAATGCGGTGATGGACTGGGCATCGACATCCACCCCGCCCGCCGTGGCCGCCAGCGCGCCGGTAACCTGCAGATCGCCGCCGGTATCGATTGCGATGGCATTGGCGTTCACCCCTTGTGAGAAGGTGATCATGCTTGGCTCCGCGACGCCGCCTACCGTAAAGACTCCGCCCGCCATGATCGCACCGGAGACCGAAATGTTGCCGGTGGTATCAAGCGCGATCTCTTGCCCAGCCGTCAGCGCGCCCAGCGTCAGCGCCCCGCCGGTGCTGTCGATGTCGATCGCCCCGCCCGCCATCCCGGCGGTGGTCGCCGTGATCGCCGAGGTGAGAATATCGCCCGTCGCCGCCAGAACAACGTCGCCGCCAGTCGCCGATACCGCCTGTGCGGCAATTGTTGCTGCCGACACCTCGACCGAGCCCATCGTGGCGGTCAGATCGCCGGTGCTCACATCGCCGGTGACATCGGAAAACACGCTTGTCGCGCTGATATCGCCGGCATTCAGGCCAGCCACTGCACCTGCCGCGCCCACGGAAAACACGTCGCCGGCGGTGATCTCGGCAGTGCCGACCGTGCCGAGCGTATCGAGCGTGATCGCACCCGTCGCCTCAAGCGAGCCAAGATCCAGTGCCTGCCCGCCGGTTCCGTCGACATCGATCATCCCGCCGATGCCATTCATCGCCAGCGCCGTGATCGACGATGTGCCGATGGTGCCAGGCGCATCCAGATCGACATTGCCGCCGGTCGCCGTGACATCGCCGAGCGCAAGACCGCCGGCGGTGCTTTCCACAGCGATGCTGCCGCCCGCCCCGCCTGCGCGGGTGGCGCTGATCGCGTTGGTCTGGATCAGACCAGCCGCCATCAAATCAACATCGCCGCCGGTCGCGGACAAGGCGCCTGCGGTGATCGTATCCGCGTCGATAACAAGATCGCCCGCCGTGGTGGTGATGTCCTGCGCGACGAACGGATCGACGGTGGTGAAGGAAAAGCTGGCGGCGGTGATGTTACCGTTGAACGTCGCAGCGGAAGGCATGGCGGTGCTGCCGATATCGAGCACGCCGCCCGCATTCACCTCGCCCAGCGTCAGCGTGCCGGCGGTATCGAGCGTGATGCCGAGGTCCGCGTCCAGCGCGCCGAGATCGAGCGCGCCGCCGCCGGTGCTGTCGACATCGATCGCCCCGCCCGCCATCG
>DAIQNP010000002.1:23968-32292 GCA_036788335.1 Erythrobacter sp. | reverse complement strand
AGGCGCGGTGATCGACGGGGTGATGTGGAAGGGCACCGCGCAGCGCCTGAACTTCCGCCCCGAAGATGGGCTGGAGGTGATCGCGACCGGCAAGCTGACGACCTATCCGGGCCGGTCGAAATACCAGATCGTGATCGATTCGCTCGAACTGGCGGGCGAGGGCGCGCTGCTGGCGCTGCTGGAGAAGACCCGCGCCCGGCTGGCGGCGGAGGGGCTGTTTGACGCTGGCCGCAAGCGCCCCCTGCCCTATCTGCCCAGGGTGATCGGGGTGGTGACATCGCCGACGGGCGCGGTGATTCGCGACATCCTCCACCGGCTGGCGGACCGCTTTCCCAGCCATGTGATCGTCTGGCCGGTGCTGGTGCAGGGGCAGGGCGCAGCCGAGCAGGTCGCGTCCGCCGTGCGGGGGTTCTCTGGCCTTGCGCCCGGCGGTCCGGTGCCGCGCCCCGACGTGGTGATCGTCGCGCGCGGGGGCGGCTCGATCGAGGACCTGTGGAGCTTCAACGAGGAAGCGGTGGTGCGCGCCATCGCCGAATGCTCGATCCCGGTGATTTCCGCGGTGGGGCATGAAACCGACACCACGCTCGCCGATTACGCCGCCGACCGCCGCGCGCCCACGCCCACGGCCGCCGCCGAAATGGCGGTGCCGGTGCGCGCCGACCTCGCCTTCGCGCTGGCGGACCTCGGCGCGCGGCAGCAGCGCGCGGTCTACCGTCCGGTCGAACTGGGACGCGAACGGCTGGCGGCGCGGGCGCGGCTGCTGCCCCGGCCCGAAGCGCTGTTGCAACCCCAAGCGCAGCGGCTCGACGAGCTGGCCGAACGCTTGCGGCGCGGGCTGACCGACCGGGCAGGGCGCGGACGTGAGCGGCTGGCGGGCACGGCGGCGCGATTGTCGCCCAGCCTGCTGCTGCGTGCCCAGACCGAAGCCCGCCGCAGGCTCGAACGCGCACGGCTGTCCCCGGCAATGGTGGAGCGGCGCTGGCAGGCGGGGACCGAGCGGCTGGGAGCGATCTCACGGCTGCTGAGCCAGCTTCATCCCGAACGCCCGCTCGAACGCGGCTATGCCATTATCCGTGATGCCAGCGGCAAGGCGCTGACCCGCCACGCCGATGCTGCGCGCGAGCCGGCGCTGGTGATCCAGCTGCGCGACGGGCGGTTGGATGTCGCGCCAGCCGAACTCTCCGCTGCGATGCGCAAACCAACGCCGCGCCCCCCCGCCAAGCCCTCCGCAAATGCACCGGCACAAGATGATTTGTTCAGCTAAGCCCCCGGTGCTATGGCACTGTCCATGCTGATGACTCCCTCCGACAAGGCCGCCAAGCTTTACTACGCTCCCTCCACTTTCCGGGTTCTGCGCCCGGGCAGCCACGTGTTCTGCGCGGTGACGGGCGAAGTGATCCCGCTCGAAGAACTGCGCTACTGGAGCGCCGAGCGGCAGGAGCCCTTTGCCTCGTGCGAGATCGCGACGCGCCGCCTGCTCAACCTCGACCCGGCCTGAGCCTCGATCCCGGTTGACCTGCGCGGTCCCAGCCGCGATGGCGCGGGCCTGATGCTGCGTCTGCTGATCCTTGCCGTTGTGGCGCTGGGGCTTGCCCCCGGCACCTTCCTGCGCACACCGACAGGTGCGCGCGCCGATCCGGCCGAAATCACCATCACCGCCCTCACCCCGCAGCCTGGCATCACCGGGCCGATGGCGCTGACCGGGACATGGGAACTGGCCAGCGCGCATGGCTGGGTCGGCGGTTTTTCCGCGCTCGTGGCGAGCGGCCCCGACAGCCTCATCACCGGGAGCGACCGCGGGTTCCTGCTCGATCTCGACCTGTCGGGCGACGCCCCGCGCGCCGTTACCGGCAGCTTCCGCTACGCCGGGCGCTCCACCGGGGGGCTGGATGAGGTGACCGATCTCGAAGCGCTGGCGCGCGATCCGCAGAGCGGCACGCTGTGGACCGCGTTCGAGGGCTTCAATCTGGTGGAACGCCACGCCCCGGACGGCACCCGGACCTATCGCCGCCCGCTCGCAATGCGCGAATGGCGTGTCAACAGCGGGGCCGAGACGCTGGAGCGGCTGGCGGACGGCCGTTTCCTGATGCTGGCCGAGCAATCGCCCGATGACGACGCGCCCGACCGCCCGGCGCTGCTGTTCGCGGGCGATCCGGTCGAATCGCGAGCGCCGCTCGCCTTCCGCTTCGATTCGGGACCGGATTACGCCCCGGTCGATGCGACCGGCCTGCCCGACGGGCGCGTGCTGATCCTGCTGCGGCGGGTGCATTACGCGATCCCGCCGCGCTTCGAGACCGCGATCATGATCGCCGACCCGCGCACCATCCGCGCCGGGCAGGTGTGGCGCGGCGAAGTGATCCAGCGGCTGACCGGCCCGCTTTACGGCGACAATTTCGAAGGCATCGCCTTTATCCCCGATGCGCCCGGTTCGATGGGGGGATCGGTGTGGTTGATCGCGGACGACAATTTCTCGGTGTTCCAGCGCAACCTGCTGATCCGGCTGGGCTGGAAAGGCTGAGCCGCCAACCTGCTGCTGCGCGCACGAAAAAGCGCCCGGAAATACCGAGCGCTCCTTCATTTTCCGCAGCCGCCCCAAAGGACAGCGACAAATCAGGCCGCAGGCGTTACGCCGCAGCCTGGGCCTTCACCAGCTCGCGCTTCACCTTAAGCGCGCTGGCCGAGAGCTTTTCGTCGCTGGTCTTGAGCAGCCAGTTGTCGAGCCCGCCATTGTGCTCGACCGAGCGCAACCCGTGGGTCGAGACGCGGAACTTGAAGCTGCGATCAAGCTTCTCGCTCATCAGCGTCACGTTCTGCAGGTTGGGCAGGAACACGCGCTTGGTCTTGTTGTTGGCATGGCTGACATTGTGGCCGGTCATGCGGCCTTTGCCGGTCAGTTCGCAGATGCGCGCCATGGTGTGTCTCTTCTCGTAAAGTTCGTGTCTAATCTGGGAAAGCGGGGCGCATAGCGGCGGGGTCGCGAATCGTCAAGTCGCAACCAACCGCCCCGATGCGACCAACCGCTTGTCCCGTGTGCGCCCCGGCCCCCCTCTTTTCAAGCCCATGTAATGGTAATGCCTCGTGCGCTGGTCGTTGGGGGGCGGTGGACCGACCGCGGCATGAGCCCGCGTCTGACCCAAACAGGAGAAACAGACCATGAAAAGATTGATCGCCTCCAGCATGCTCCTCCCCTTTGCAATGGGGCTCGCCGCGTGCGATGTCGACCAGACCGAAGAAGGCGAGCTGCCCGAAGTGCGTGTCGAGGGCGGCAACATGCCCGAATATGACGTGGAAACCGCCGATGTGGATTTCGGGACCGAAACCAGGACCGTGGAAGTGCCGGACGTGGACATCACCATGCCCGATGCCGATGGCGAGCCGGTCACCGGCGACGAATAGAGCGCGCAGCAGCGCCGTTTGCGGGCGCGCCGCGTGAAGCCGGGCGGTTTTGCCAGCTTCATGGGGCGCGCCCTTTTCCTTGCCCGCGAGGCTGCGGCGGCCGGCGAAGTGCCGATCGGCGCGGTGGTGGTGAAGGATGGCACGGTGATCGCCGAAGCGCACAATTCCCCGCGCGCCGATCACGATCCCACCGCCCACGCCGAAATCCTCGCGATTCGCCGCGCTGCCGCAGCGCTGGGCGATGAACGCCTGACCGGGTGCGACCTCTGGGTCACGCTCGAACCCTGCGCAATGTGTGCCGGCGCGATCCAGCATGCCCGTATCGCCCGGCTCTATTACGCTGCGAGCGATCCCAAGGGCGGCGCGGTCGAACACGGTGCGCGGGTGTTCGACCATCCGCAAGCCTTGCACCGGCCCGAAGTCTATGCCGGCATCGCCGAGGCCGAGGCGGCGGACCTGCTGCGCGGATTTTTCCGGGAGCGGCGTTGAGCGGCGGCTGCGGCCGAACGGTGCCGGTCAGCCGCCGCGCCAGACCTTGGAGCCGCAATCAGTCCACCAACGCGCCCTGCTGGCGGTTCGGCGCCTTCAGCGGTGCATTCAGGGGCGGGGCGTCCAGAAGGTCACCCAGAGTCATGGGCTGGGCTGCCAGGGTGGGATGCGGCGAATAGCCGTCATGCCAGTATTTGTGCTCGATGATGTCGCGTGCGATGCTCATGCCGAAGAACCGCCGGGGCTGGGGCGAGCGATTGTCGGGCCCTGCGTGGAGCAAGTCGCTGCGATAGAGAATGACCGTCCCCTTGCGCGGCGCGGCCTGTACCAGCCGGAAGAGCCCATCGAGTGCCTTGCGGTGCCGGTAGAGCTTCCACAAGGTGCGCGGACCAAGCATGCGAATGCTGAACTGCGAATTCTTGCCCAGGACGAAGCGCAGCAGGTTGGGCTGGTGCTGATCCCACTTGGTCGAGAACACCCGGTCGAGAAATTCGCCGGGTGCAAGAGGAGGCTTCTGGTCCTTGCGCATCCGCAACAACTTTTTCAGGTTGTACCGGAAAATCCGATAGTTGCAGCGTATCCGAAAAAGCTCCATCAACGCATAGGCTTGGCCGCCATGCGTGTTCTCGGCGCCGCCGTACATGTGGGTACCCGGAGCGAACACCGTCCCGCCCTGTTGCTCCGAGACATCCTCCACGGCGGCAAACATGCTGATCACGCCGCTCGGGTCGCGGTGGATGTATTGATGCGATGAGCCGACATAGCTGGTGAAGGTGGCGACTTCGAGCAGCGGACGCGAGCGCCCGCAATACTCCGCAAGCACACCCTCGAGACGCCGGCACACCATGCCGGCAAAGCCGATGACCGCCGGGGTCGAGGGAAGCGAGCAAAAGTCGCGGCGCAGGTAGAGATTGTCCGTCTCGGAGGCGAAGGCGCTGCGGCTGCGATCCGGATCGTCGATGGTCTGGCGCATCAGCGACAGGCCAAGCTCCGCTTCCGCGTCCGTCAGCAGGTTGGTCAGGACCACCAGGCCGTGCCGGTCCATCATCGTCACGGCTTGCCGGACGCAGTGATCCGTCAAGCGGCCTTTGTCATCCACGGCAGCCGGCACTTCGAACACGGACGTATCGTTGGAAATCTTGCCTTCACTCATGCCAGTCTGCCTTCCCGCAATCCGAGATTTCCCGAGTGTCCTGCCGCTGGTCGTCCATTGATGGGCGGGGTTGCCGGGTCATGGGACGTCAGCCGGTGGCAATGGCGCAAAACCTTCACCATCGGGTTAACCGGATGATAACCCGGAGGGAATTTTCAGCCGGATGCCTGCCGATGGCGGATGACGCAGGCTCAGCGCGCCGTCGTTCAGCGGCAGGAATGGCCCGCTGGCCCGGTCCCCTGCTATTGCCCCGCTCCGTCGCCGGTGCACTCTCCGCCTAAGGTATAATTGGCGCAGGTCCCCGAGGGGCGCACATTCCCGCCATGACGACCGCGTGGCGAGAGGAGAGAAACCATGCTTGAGCAGGCTCTGAGCAATTTCAACGGCAAGTCCCTTATCAAGGACAAGTACGACAATTTCATCGGCGGGCGCTGGGTGGCCCCGGTCAAGGGTCAGTATTTCGATAATGTTTCGCCGGTCAACGGCAAGCGCGTGTGCCAAGTGGCGCGCGGCACGGCCGAGGATATCGAGCTGGCGCTCGACGCGGCGCATAAGGCCAAGGTTGCCTGGGGCCGGACCTCGACCACCGAGCGTTCGAACATCCTCAACCGGATTGCGCAGCGGATCGAGGACAATCTCGACATGCTGGCGCTGGTCGAAACCATCGACAACGGCAAGCCGATTCGCGAAACCACCGCAGCCGACCTGCCGCTGGCGGTCGATCACTTCCGCTATTTCGCCGGCTGCCTGCGGGCGCAGGAAGGCGGCATTTCCGAGATCGATCACGACACCATCGCCTATCACTTCCATGAACCGCTGGGCGTGGTCGGTCAGATCATCCCGTGGAACTTCCCGATCCTGATGGCGGTGTGGAAGCTCGCCCCGGCGCTGGCGGCGGGCAATTGCGTTGTGCTGAAACCCGCCGAGCAGACCCCGATGTCGATCATGGTGCTGATGGAAGTGATCGGCGACCTGCTGCCTGAAGGCGTGCTTAACGTGGTCAACGGCTTCGGCATCGAGGCCGGCAAGCCGCTTGCCACCAACAAGCGGATTGCCAAGATCGCCTTTACCGGGGAAACCACCACCGGCCGGCTGATCATGCAATATGCCAGCGAGAACCTGATCCCCTGCACGCTGGAACTGGGCGGCAAGAGCCCCAACATCTTTTTCGCCGACGTGATGCGCGAGGATGACGATTACTTCGACAAGGCGCTCGAAGGCTTCGCCATGTTCGCGCTCAACCAGGGCGAGGTCTGCACCTGCCCGAGCCGCGCGCTGGTCCACGAATCGATCTATGACCGCTTCATGGAAAAGGCGATCGCGCGGGTAAAGGCGATCACGATGGGCAGCCCGCTCGATGCCGCGACCATGATCGGTGCGCAGGCCTCGAACGACCAGCTCGAGAAGATCCTGAGCTATATCGAGATCGGCAAGGGCGAAGGCGCCAAGGTGCTGACCGGCGGCCAACGCCACATCCCCGAAGGCGAGCTGGCCGAGGGCTACTACGTCCAGCCGACCGTGCTCGAAGGCCACAACAAGATGCGCATCTTCCAGGAGGAAATCTTCGGTCCGGTGCTGTCGGTGACCAGTTTCAAGGACGATGACGACGCGCTCAGCATCGCCAATGACACGCTCTACGGTCTGGGTGCGGGCGTGTGGAGCCGCGATGCCAACACCTGCTATCGCTTCGGCCGCGCGATCGAGGCGGGCCGGGTGTGGACCAATTGCTACCACGCCTATCCCGCACACGCGGCCTTCGGCGGGTACAAGCAGTCGGGCATCGGTCGCGAAAACCACCGGATGATGCTGGACCACTACCAGCAGACCAAGAACTTGCTCGTGAGCTACAGCCCCAAGGCGCTGGGCTTCTTCTGAGCGGGACCGCCGGAACACTGCGCTGCACGCTCCACCTCTCCCCAGAGCGCGTGGGTTCCGGTACCCTTGCGGGACGGATGGCTTCGATGCCGTCCGTCCCGATTTGCCATCGCGAAGGCCCGCGCCAATGACCCCGCAATCCCGTCCCGCACCCCTGCCGCCCCGCATCCTTGCGACGCCCGCCGCCGAGGAATGGATCGCGCGGCTGGTGACGGCCCACGGCCCGCTGATGTTCCACCAGTCCGGCGGCTGCTGCGACGGGTCGGCGCCGATGTGCTTCGTGCGCGGCGAATTCCGGGTCGGCGGACAGGATGTGCTGCTCGGCCATGTGGCCGGTGACACCCCGGTCTGGATCGGCGCGCGGCAGTTCGAATACTGGCGCCACACGCAGGTGATCATCGATGTCGTGCCGGGGCGCGGATCGGGCATGAGCCTGGAGGCGCCGGAAGGCGTGCGATTCGTCACCCGCAGCCGGGTTTTCACCGATGACGAAGCCGCGATACTCGAAGCAGCGGGCGATCCGCCGACCGGCGCAGCCCTGCCGGTCGCCTGAACACAACGGCAAAACGCGAAATCTCTTGCCGCCCGCGATAAACTAAAACATGATAGGTTGGTGAGGGAGGCCCAGCCTTCCCGGGAGAGTAGGGAGAGAGACGTGCACGCACCACGCCAGCAGGCAGCTGGCGGGCTTGTCGTTGCAAGTTCGCATGCCGCCAATCCATCGGATGCCGTTGCCGAAATCGCCCATGCGATCGGTGGGCGTGAGCTTGCCGGCGGCATCATCTTCTGTTCCAGCCGCTATCCGCGTGCGGCCCTGGCCGCTGCGATCGAGCAGCATCTGACCGGTTTTCCGCTGGTGGGCTGCACCAGCGCCGGTGAAATAACTGCCCGGGGCTATGACACCGACAGCCTGCAATTCATCGGGTTCCCAACCAATGCCTTCACCTTCCGCACACTGCATGTTTCGGACATTGACGGTTTCGACCGCGAGGACGCCCGGCGCAAGATCCGCCACCTCGCCGCCAACGCCCGGCAGGAATCGCGGATTCTCGGCGACGATGCCAGCCAGGTCGCGCTGTTCCTGGTCGATGGCCTGTCGCACCGCGAGGAACTGCTGACCATGACGGTGCAGGACGCGCTGGGCGATATTCCGCTGATCGGCGGGTCGAGCGGCGACGGGTTGCTGTTCAGCGAAACCGGCGTGTTCTGCGACGGAGCCTTCCGCAGCGGCACCGCAGTGATCGTGATGCTGACCAGCGCCCGGCCGCTCCATGTCGCGACCGAATGCTTCTACCAGCCGGGCGCGGCCAAGATGGTGGTGACGCTGGCCGATCCCGAAAAGCGCATCGTTTACCAAGGCAATGCCGCGCCGGCCGCCGACGAATATCGCCGACTTGCCGGCGCACCGGGC
>DAIQNP010000002.1:0-23958 GCA_036788335.1 Erythrobacter sp. | reverse complement strand
CGGGCGCGGTGCTGGATACCGCCTTCTTCGCTGCTCCCCCGCCGATGGTGCGGACCGGCGGTTCCTATCACGTCCGCTCGATCCAGAGCGCCAATCCCGATGGCAGCCTGACCTTCTACGGCGCGGTCGATCGCGGGATCGTGCTGGCAATCGGCGAGCCGGTCGACCGGATCGCCCATCTGGAAGGCTTCTTCGAACGGCTGCACGACGAGATCCCGGATATCGACCTCATCCTGAGTTTCGACTGCGTGCTCAACCGGGTCGATGCCGAGAACCGCCAGCTGGCCGCCGAGGTTTCCGAGATGTACGTCGCCAACCGGGTCCGGGGGTTCAATACCTATGGCGAGCAGTTCCGCGGAGCCCATCTCAACCAGACGCTCAGCTGTCTTGTTATCGGGCGCTGATGGCGGAGGCCGACAGCCTCCTGTCCGGGCGGCCCGCCCGTGACGAGGGCGCCCAGCACGACGCCCAGCACGAGATCGCCCAGCTCAGGGACCGCGTCCACAAGCTCGAAACCATCAATGCCGCGCTGATCGACCGGGTCGAACGCTCGACCGACATCCACGGCGGGGCCTATTCGCTGTTCGAAAATGCCATCACCCTCGAAGCGATGGTGCGCGGGCGGACCGGCGAGCTCGAAGACGCGATGGGCAAGCTGGCGGTGGTCAATGCCGAGATCGAGGCCGCGCGGACCGATGCCGACGCCGCCCGCGCCCGCCTGCGCGATGCGATCGAATCGCTGAGCGACGGATTCGCCCTATTCGACGCCGACGACCGGATGGTGATGTACAACGCCGCCTTCCTCGGCTTCTGGCCCGATTTCAAGGATATCGCCCCCAAATGCCCGACCTTCGACGAGATGGTCGATTTGCTGGCAGCGAGCGGCAGCCCGATCGGATCGCTGGTCTCGCCCGAGCGCTGGAAGCAGGACCGCCTCGCCCGCCACCGCAATGCCGGGGTGCACGTTCAGCTGCTGGCGGACGGGCGCTGGTTGCAGATCAACGAGTTGCGCACAAGCGAAGGCGGTACGGTCGGGATCTATACCGACATCACCAGCGTCAAGGCCGAGGACGCCCGCCGCCGCGCGCGCGAGCTGGCCGAGCGCAACCTCGCGTTGCAATCGACGCTCGACACGCTGTCCGAAGGCGCCTGCCTGTTCGGCCCCAACAAGCGCCTGCAGGCCTGGAACGGCGAGCTGGCCACCATGCTCCGGCTCGACCGGGACATCCTTTCAGGGATCGGCACGCATGACGATTTCGTCCGCCACTGTATCGAAGGGCGCCGGCTCGATCGTCCGCAGGCCGTCGAATGGCGCGAGGGGCGCGGACCGCGAATCAGCACCGAATGCATGCTCGGCAACCGCAATTTCGTGATCCGCTCGGTCACGCTGGCGACGGGAGGCATGGCCTTTGCCTTCGATGACGTGACCGACCGCATCCGCTTCCAGAAATCCATGACCGAGATCGCCGAGACGCTTGAACGGGCAGTCCGGCAGCGCACCGCGGAACTCAGCGAAGTCAACCGCCAGCTGGCCGATGCCAAGGATGAGGCGGAGTTGGCCAACCTGTCAAAGACCCGCTTCCTCGCCGCCGCAAGCCACGACCTGCTGCAACCGCTCAACGCGGCGCGATTGTTCGTCTCTGCGCTGAGCGAGAAGCGGCTGGCGGACAGCACGCGCGACCTGGTGAGCCAGGCTTCGGTGGCGCTCGATTCGGTCGAGGACCTGCTCGAAGCGCTGTTCGAGATTTCGCGGCTCGATGCGGGCGCGATCCAGCCGGTGATCGGCCCCGTCGCGCTGGACCGCATCCTGACCGCACTGCGGATCGAATTCGCTCCGGCGGCCAAGGCGCAGGGGCTGGCGTTCGAGGTTCCCGAAACCGGGCTGTTCGTCACCAGCGACGCGCAGATGCTGCGCCGCGTGTTCCAGAACCTGGTATCCAACGCGATTCGCTACACCGCGGAAGGCTGCGTCAGGGTCACGGCGCAGCGCGATGGCGATGCGGTCACGGTGTCGGTCACCGACACCGGCGCCGGAATCGCGGCCGAAGAACAGGGCTTCGTGTTCGACGAGTTCCGGCGGCTCGATTCGACCCGCAAGATCCCCGGCCACGGTCTCGGGTTGGCGATCGTGCGGCGCAGCTGCATCAAGCTGGGCCACCCGGTCGCACTGCAATCGGAGCCGGGGCGCGGTTCGACCTTTTCGGTCACGCTGCCGGTCGCCGCTCCGGTCGATGCCGCTCCGGGCCTGGTCCGATTATCGCGGCGGCGGGCCGCCCCGGTCAACGGCGCGATCCTGGTGATCGACAACGATGAGACGATCCTTGCCGGGATGCGGGCGCTGCTCGAGAATTGGGGGCATACCGCGATCACGGCATCCGGCCCCGACGATCCTGCGGCGCTGGCAGCCGCGCAGGGGGGACTGGCGCTGGTGCTGGCGGATTATCATCTGGAAGGCAGCCTGACGGGCGATGTCGCGATTGCCCGCATTCGCGCAGCCCATCGCGGCGCGCTTCCAGCCGCGCTGGTGACCGCCGATCGCAGCGAGGAAGTGAAGGCGCGGCTGGCGGTGCTCGACCTGCCGATCCTGACCAAGCCGATCAAGCCTGCGCAGCTGCGCGCGCTCATTCGCCAGGTCGCCGCGGCGCATTAAGGCACTGGCGTCAGCCTTCGAACCCGATCTTGTTGGCGAGGATTACCGCCTGCGTGCGGCTGAACACGTTGAGCTTGCACAGAATGGCCGAAACATGGGCCTTCACCGTGGTCATCGAGATGTCGAGTTCATGCGCGATCTGCTTGTTCAGCCGCCCGGCGACCAGGTGGCCGAGCACCACCCGCTGCTGCGGTGTCAGGCTGGCGATCAGCTTGCGGATCGAATCCTCCTCTTCGGCGAAAGGATCGCTCTGCAATTCCTCGGGGACGTAGATTTCTCCGGCGAGGATCTGTTGCAGGGCATCGAGGATGGTGATGCGGTCCATCGTCTTGGGCAGGAACCCTGCCGCGCCCGCCGCCAGCGCATCGCGCACGGTCACGCGGTCGTAGCAGCCCGAGACCATCACCACCGGCAGGCTGGGAAAATCGCTGCGCAATTGCTCCAGCGCGGAAAAGCGCGAGGCATCCGGGATGTTGAGATCCAGCAGCACCAGATCGCATTCGCCGATCGTGCCGAGCCGGTCGAGCGCTTCGCCGAAGCTGCCGGCCTCGGCAATGGCGCAGTCGGGGAAATTCGACAGCAGGACCGCCCGCATCCCGTCACGCACAAGGCTGTGATCGTCGATTATCAGAACCTTTTCCGGCGGTAGTGCGTCGGTCATGAAGTCCTCCTACCGTTGGTTCTGCAAAAATGTAATGTCGGGAACGGGGCCGTGACTGGCTCCGTTCCCGATTGTTGTCCGCCTTACTTCGGCAGCTTGAAGACCCAGAGCGAACCGCCCTGGCTGATCTCCTTGAAGGTCTTGGCAACCTCGCCGCCCCACAGCGGAACCGCGCCGCCCCAGCCAGACATCACGGCGATATATTGTTCGCCGTCCATCTCCCAGGTAACGGGCGAACCCACAACGCCGGAACCGGTCTGGAACTTCCACAATTCCGCGCCGGTCTTGGCATCGAAAGCTTTCAGATAGCCTTCGGGCGTGCCGGTAAAGACCAGATTGCCGCGGGTGGTGAGAACGCCGCCCCACAGCGGGGCTGCATTCTTGTATTCCCACACGATCTTGCCGGTCTTCGGATCGACCGCACGCAGCGCGCCGATATGATCGTCGGCGATCGCGCGGATGGTGAAGCCCGCGCCCAGATAGGCCGCGCCCTTCTTGTAGGCGATCGGTTCGTTCCAGATGTCCATGCCCCAGTCGTTTGCAGGGATGTAGAACATCTCGGTATCGGGCGAATAGGCCATCGGTTGCCAGTTCTTGCCGCCGAGGAAGGACGGGGTGGAAAAGGCAACCCGGCCCTTGTCTGTGCCGTCGGCCGGACCGGGCCGGTTTTCGGCGATGTACACCGGGCGGCCGGTCTTCAGGTCGATCTCGCTCGCCCAGTTGGGCGTCATCACGAACGGGGTCGCGTTAAGCAGTTCGCCATCGGTCCGGTCGAGGATGTAGAAGAAGCCGTTGCGATCGGCCTTGGCACCCATCTTCCTCTTCTTGCCCTTGAAGGTACCGTCGAAAAGGACGAACTCGTTCACACCGTCGAAGTCCCAGCCATCGTTCGGCGTGGTCTGGTAATGCCACTTGATCGTGCCGGTATCGGCGTCGATCGCCAGCGTCGATGCGGTGTAGAGATTGTCGCCCGGACGCAGGTGGCTGTTCCACGGGGCCGGGTTGCCGGTGCCGAAGTACACCAGGTTCGTTTCCGGATCATAGGTCCCGCCAAGCCAGGTCGCCCCGCCGCCGGTCTTCCACATGTCGCCTTCCCAGGTGGCGTTGGTGGTGCCGGTGATACCGGCATCCTCGCCGTTGAGCGTGCCCATGTGACCTTCGATCACCGGGCGGTTCCAGATCAGTTCGCCGGTGTTGACATCGCGCGCGCTGACCGCGCCAACCGCGCCGAATTCGCCGCCCGAATTGCCGGTGATCACCATGTCCTTGACGATAATCGGCGCTGCGGTGGCGGAATAGCCGGCCTTGTAGTCGGCGGTGGTCTTGTTCCAGATCACCTTGCCGGTCTTGCGATTAAGCGCCACCAGATGCGCATCGAGCGTGGCGAAGATGACCTTGTCGCCGTGGATCGCAGCGCCGCGGTTGACCACGTCGCAGCACGGCATGATCCCGTCGGGCAGGCGGTGGTTGTATTCCCACAGCTTCTGGCCGGTGCGCGCGTCGAAGGCGAACATGCGCGAATAGGAGCCGGTGACATAGATCACCCCGTCATAGACGATCGGCTGCGATTCCTGCCCGCGCTGCTTTTCGCCCCCGAGCGATGCGGCAAAGGCGGGCACCATCCGGGCGACGTTCTCGGCGTTGATCGCGTCCAGCGGGCTGAAGCGTTGCTGCCACGGACCCATGCCGTAGGTCAGCACGTCATCGGTGGACTGGGCATCGTTGAGAAGCTGCTCCATCGTCGGCCCTTCGGCCATCGCCGGAGCCGACAGCGCAAATCCTGCCAACGCGCAGGTTGCGACCAGTGTCTTGCGTATCCCCTTCATCTTCTCTCTCCTCGCTTGTGGTATGCCTGTCCGACTGAAATGCTCAGGTCGAGCGGGTCAGGTGCAGTCCCCTTCAGGAGACGAATGCCTACCCCGCTGGTCGACGGTAACAATTGAACCTTGGGACTAGAGACGCATGGGAAGCGGCGACCGGAGGCTGCGCGGAACTCGCCGGTGCCGGTCGTCATGCGATCGACTTGGTCGCCGCCGCCTGTTGCCAGCTGACCCCGTGCCGGGCGAACAGCGCCGCCATCCGGCCATCGGCGATCATCTCTGCCACGACATCCTCGACCGCGAAGCCGAGCGAGCGGCTGTCTTCCCTGACCGCCATGCCGATGTCCCAGCCGTCCGAAGGGATCAGCGGGAGCGGGCTTTGGCGCAGCTTGGCGGTGCTGCCGGGCCGGTCGGCCATCGAGGCTTCGATCTGGGCGCGCGTGGCGACGCTCATTTCGACCTCGCCGTCATGCACCGCTTCGGCGGCGGCATAGCCGGTCGAGAAGTGTTCGACATCGCCGCGCAAAATCCCGCCGAAGCCGCCGATCAGGTAGAAGTCGGGAACCGAATCGATCTCCGCGCCGACTTTCTGGCCGACGAAGCGCTGCGGCGGCATGTCGCAGTCCTTGGTCTGCCCGGTGCAGATCGCGGTGAATTCCTCGCGATAATAGGGCGCGACGAAGACCACGCGGTCCTCCTTCGCCGCCAGCCGCATGTCGAACGGCACGTGCAGCATCAGGTCGCAGCGGCGGAAGCCCAGCAGACCGCCGCGCCAGACCACGTTGCGCAGATCGTCGGACACTTCCTCATCCGCCGGGAACAGCGCGATCTCGGGACGAACCCCGAGCGCTTCGGCGATGGCACTGGCCAAATCGACATCGATCCCCATCGGGCGCCCGCCCGCCTCCCACGACCACGGGCGGTTGTCGGCATAGATGCCGACCCGCAGGACGCCGAGCGCCTTGACGTCCGCCAATGGCGCTGCGGTCAGCGGGTTGGTGAACGCCATCGCGCCCGCCGCCCCCGCAACGCCGGCGAGAAACCCCCTGCGCGTGCCGGTCATGTCATTCTTCCGTGTACTTGGTTTCGAGCCAGCTGCGGATTGCCCAGCCGGCCTTCTGCCCGAGCATTTCCCCGAAGGCGGGCATGTAGACCTTGCCGTTGTGCGTCGCGCCGTTGCGATAGCGCTCCATGTACCACGAATCGCCCGAGGCGCCGAGTTCGAGGTAGCGCAGGTCGGGCGCAATGCCGCCCGAAATGCCTTCGAGCCCGTGACAGCGCGCGCAGTTCTGGTTGTAGGCCGAGGTGCCGATCTCGATCGCGCGTTCGTTGCCGCTGTAGGGGTTCACGTCCAGCCATTCCTCGCCGATATCGGGCAGGTCCGAGGTATCGACCGCCTGCGGGGTGACGTCGCCATGCGCCATGATCTGCGGTGCGGCGGCCAGTGCGAAGCTGGCAACCGCTGCGCCCAGAGCCAAGCGGCCAATGCTGTATCTCATCTCCAAAACACCTTATGCACTCCGTTCGGACGCGGGGTAGCGAACCGACAATTCCTGATGACTTCAGGGTACGCGAGTGCCCGCAAATCCCCATTCGACTTTGGTACAATCTGCATTCGGCCCGATAAGAGCGTAGGGAACGGGGATGGACATTCGCACCTCGCTCGTCGCTGCTGCCGCCTTTGCGGTGAGCGCTTTTGCCGCCCCTGCTTCCGCGCAGATCGCCTATGTCAGCAATGAAAGATCATCGACGGTCAGTGTCATCGACATCGCCAGCGGCACGGTGATCGACACCTTCGATGTCGGCCAGCGCCCGCGCGGAATACTGCTGAGCGCGGACGGCAAGTATCTCTATATCTGCGCCAGCATCGACAATGCGGTCGAGGTGCGTGACGCGAAGACCGGCGCGCTGGTGGCGGTGATGCCGTCGGGCAACGATCCCGAACAGTTCTTCCTGTCCGCTGACGGGCGGATGCTGTTCGTGTCCAACGAGGACGACGCGGCAGCGACCGCGATCGATCTCGATACCCGGCAGGTCGCCTGGCAGGTCACGGTGGGCGACGAGCCTGAAGGCATCGCCCAGAGCCCCGACGGCAAGTGGCTGCTGGTCGCCAGCGAGGAAGAGAGCATCGTCAGCTGGATCGACATCGCGACCCGCGAAACCGTGCTCGAGATGGAAACCGATGCCCGCCCGCGCCACATCGAGTTCACCCCCGATGGCCAGCGGGTCTGGATTGCGGCGGAGATCGGCCAGACGGTCCACGTGGTCGATGTCGCATCGAAGGAAATCGTGGAGACCATTCCCTTCGCGCCGCCCGGCGCCATGCCCTACAAGGTGCTGCCCTGCGGCATCCGCTTCACGCCTGACGGCAAGCTGGCGGTGATCGCGCTCGGCCGGGCAGACAGCATCGCGCTGGTCGATACCGCGACCTTGGCAGTGCTCGGCTATGTCAAGACCGGCGGCCGCCCGTGGCACCTGGCGATCACCCGCGACGGGCAGCGCGCGATCGTCGCCAACGGCACCACCGACGATGTCGCGGTGGTCGATCTGGCCAGCCGCACGGTCCTTTCGAGCATCCCGGTGGGCGCTGGCCCCTGGGGCGTCGCGCTGGCGGAATAGGCCCTGCGCACCCCCACCCTTCCGGTGCGGTTCCTCGGCGGGCCGACATTGTCGCGCGGGCGCTCGCGGCTGCACGACCTGACGGCTGCCAGCACGCCGACCAGTTTGCGGGCGCTGGTGATCGGCGGGTTCACGCTGGTCGCAGCCGGGATGATGATCCTGACCGGGGCGACGATCTGGTCGCAGCACATCGACCGCAGCTACGCTGCGCGGGCCGACATGGCCTATCGTCAGGCGCTGCTCGTGACCCGGCTTGAACTGGCGGCGCTGACCGCGGGGGCGGCAGGCGACGCGGGCCGCGACCGGCTTGCGGCCAATGCGGCGCAATACCTCGCCACCATCGAAGACGAGCGCCGGCTGCTGGGCGATGCCGAGCCCGAAGCCGCGCATCAGGCGCAGGAATTGGCCAGCGCTCGCCGGTTGATCGAGGCGATTGGTGCAGCGGGCGGTGCGGCCGGCCAGCCTGCCGATCTGGCACGGGTGCGTGCGCTGGCCAGCGCCATAGCGGCGCGCGAAGTGACGGAGGCGGCGCGTGCGCGCGATGATGCCGAAGCGGTCGCCCGGCAGACCCGCACGCTGGTCATCGCCGCGGCGGGCGTGCTGCTGCTGTTGCCGCTGGCCGTGATGGCAGTGCTGCAACGCCAACTGCTGGTTCCCCTGCGCAATCTGGGCGCCGCCACCCGCGACCTGGCTCTGGCGCGGCACGGCGAACGGCTGGAGCCTGCGGGGCTGGCGGAGATCCGCGCGCTGATCGCGCATTTCAACGCGATGGCCGATGCCGTCGAAACGCGGGTGGCCGAACGCACCGACGATCTGCGCCGCGCCAATGCCGAACTGGCCGAGCTCGACAGCCGCCGCCGCCTGTTCCTCGCCAAGGTCAGTCACGAACTGCGCACTCCGGTCACCGCCATCCGCGGCGAGGCCGAGGTGTCGCTGCGCCACGGCGGGTCGCCTGATGACCTGCGCGAGGCGCTGGTCCACATCGAACAGAACACCATGTTCCTGCAACGCCGGCTCGACGACCTGCTGATGCTCGCCCGCGCCGAGGATGCGCGCCTGCCGATGCAGCCCGGACTGGTCGATCCCTTCGCGCTGGCCCGCAAGGCCTGCGATGTCGCCGCCGCCTTCGCCCGCGTGCGCGACGTCCGGATCGCATCGCACATGATACTGCCCGAGGACGCGGCTGGCGCAGTGCTGGTTCCCGGCGATCCCGACCGGCTGCAACAGGCCGTGGCGGCCGTCATCGACAATGCCATCAAGTTCTCGCCGCCGGGCGGGACGGTGGCGGTCTCCGCCGCAATCGCGAACAGAGCGGTGGTGCTGACGATCGCCGACGAGGGGCCGGGCGTGGCCGAGGCCGAGTTGCCGCGCATCTTCGATCCCTATGTCCAGGGCAGCAGCGGCCGATCGCTCGGCGGGACGGGTCTCGGCCTGTCGCTTGCCCGCTGGATTGTCGAAGCCTATCACGGCACGATCACGGCACAGCGCGGCCGTGGAGAAAGCGCAGGGGGTGAAGGGCTGTGCGTGACGCTGCACCTGCCGATCGCGGGCTGAACATCCTGCTGGTCGAAGACGATGCCGGGATCGGCCGCTTCATCCATCGCGGGCTGGAAGCGCAGGGTTACAAGGTCGAATGGCAGACGCTGGGCCGGCGCGCGCGCCCGCGGCTTGCCTCGGGCATGTTCGATGCCGCCATCCTCGATCTCGGCCTGCCCGATGCCGATGGGGCGGACCTGTGCCGCGAAGCGCGGGCGAGCGGGATCGACCTGCCGATCTGCATGCTGACCGCGCGCGCCGAACTCGAAGACAAGCTCGAAGGCTTTCGCTGCGGTGCCGACGACTACCTGACAAAGCCGTTTGCGATGGACGAGCTGCTGGCCCGCCTGTCGGTGATGATCTTCCGAGGCGCGGCCCGCAATCGGGCGCGTATCGTGGTGGGCGAGCTGGTGGTCGACCTGGCCGGACGCAGCGCGCTTGCGGGGGGCGAGCCGCTGGCGCTCAGCCGCCGCGAGTTCGACCTGCTCCATTGCCTTGCGCAGCACGCCGGGACGGTGGTGACCCGCTCGCAACTGCTCGACGAGGTATGGGGCGACAATGCCGATGTCACCGCAAACGCCGTCGATGTCTATGTCGGCTATGTCCGCCGCCAGCTCGCCCGCTTCAAGGGCGCGCCGCGCATTGAAACCATCCGCGGGGTCGGCTTCGTGCTGCGGCATTAGACCAAAGCACGAGCGTTCCTGAGGCTTTTCTCATGGAATTCTCAGGACAATCCCGGACACCAGCCATAGGTCATGGTGCCGATCCCGGACACTTGGAAACCGGGGCGCAGGCCGGGCAGGGGCGATTGCCCTTGCTCCCGGCCGGACAGGAGGGATGACATGACAGGACTTCGGGGCACGGGTTTCGGCGTTGGATTGGGGCGCGCCGGTCAGGCGAACGGCACCGCGCGGGGGGTACGGTTGGGATTGCTGGCACGCACGGCGCTGTCCGGGGCGATGCTGGCCACACCGCTTGCGGCACTGGCGGACGACGAAACCGAACTGTCCCGCGATGCCGATGGCAACCTCACTGAAATCATCGTCACGGCGATCGTGCCGGACGATCTGCGGTTGATGCCCGGTTCGCTCGATGTGGTGGACCGCGAGGCGATCATGGAACGCGCGCCGCTGACCTTGCGCGACCAGCTGCTGGCTATCCCCGGCATCAATGTGGTGGAAGAGGACGCCGGCGGGCTGTCGCTCAACATCGGGATCCGCGGCCTTGATCCGCGCCGCAGTGCGCGCATGTTGCTGATGGAAGACGGCGTGCCGATCGCATTGGCGCCTTATGGCGACCCGTCATCGCATTATGCACCGCCGATCGAACGGGTCGAACGCATCGAGGTGGTGCGCGGATCGGGCCAGATCCTGTACGGCCCGCAGACGGTCGGGGGGATGATCAATTTCGTGACGACCCCGATTCCCACCGACGGCCCGATGCTGAGCGGTGAGGCGCGGGGCGGCACGCGGGGCTTTTACGGGGTGCAGGCTTCCGCCGGCACCGGCACGCAAAAAGCGGGCTTTCTGATCGAAGCGACCGCACGCGGCGGCGACGGTATCCGCGACAATCACGGCTTCGACCTGTGGGAAGTGGTCGCCAAGGGCCGCGTGGAGATCGGTACGGATCACGAACTGCGCGTGCGCGCCAGCCATTACGAGGAACGCTCGAACATCACCGAATCGATGCTGGGGGCGCTCGAGTTCGCAATCGATCCGCGTCAGGCACCAACCGGCGAATTCGACCGCTTCCTGCTGGATCGCACGCATTTGCAGGCGAACCATATCTGGACAGCATCCGACGCGGTGCGGCTGACGACGACGGCCTATTGGGTCCGCACCTTTCGCGCCAGCTACCGCATGATCAACAATCCCGGCGCATGGTCGGACGATGCCGATGCCCGCGGCCGCGCCACCGGCTTTTCGACGCTCGACCGCTGCTTCGACCGCAGGAATCCCGAGCCCGGGACGGGCGGCAGTGCGGCCAATGCGATCACGCCGGAGGCCGCCGAAGATTGCGGCGGGCGCTGGCGACCGCGCGAATTCCAATATTATGGCGTCGAGACACGGATGGACGCCGACCATACTCTGTTCGGGTTGGAGAACAAGCTGACGGCGGGTGCGCGCTGGCATCAGGAGCGGATCCAGCGCGACCAGTTCCGCGATCCCGATCCGGCCATCCGCGATCTCACCTTCGCCCGCTCGCTGACCGGCGGCGCGCATCGCGAGGATGTGGCAATCGATGTGCGGGCGTTGAGCGGCTACCTCCAGAACAGCATCACGGCCGGCGCGGTGACGGTGACGGGCGGCGTCAGGCTCGAGCATGTCGAAAATACCACGCTGACGCGCCGCGCGGACGGGCGAGAGGTGGGTGTCGAGGCTTCGCGCGGCGACACCACTGTGCTTCCCGGCCTTGGCGCGGTGTGGCAGGTGGCCGAGGGCACCGAAATCTTTGCGGGCGTGCATATGGGGTTCGCCCCGCCGCGCCCTGACCGCGATGTCGGCTCTGCGATTGCGGTGGATATCGAACCTGAACAATCCACCAACTGGGAATTGGGCTTCAGAAGCCGGGCCGCCGATGGCATTTCGCTGTCGGGCACCCTGTTCCAGACCGATTTCCGCCAGATCGTGATCGACAGCGCCGCAGGACGGTTTGTCAATGGTGGGCGCTCGCGGCAGGCGGGGCTGGAACTGGCGGGTCGGATCGACACCGCACCCATCACTGCCAGCGGCCACAATTTCTGGCTCCAATCGGCCTATACCTTCGTGCCGACGGCCAAGTTTCTCAACACCAGCGATGCCGCTTTCAACGCGGGCGACGGCGGCGTGATCGGCGCGCCTTGCGATACCGGGGATGGCTGTTTCAACGGTGACGGGATCATCGCTGGCACCCGGTTGCCCTATGCACCGCGCCACACCTTGTCGCTCAGTGTCGGTTATCGCCATCCTGCCGGTGTCGAAGCCCGCTTTGGTCTGGATCACCGCAGCAGTCAGGAACCTGATTCCTTTGCCGGCGTGCTCGATACCACCATCAATGCGGTGGGCTGTTCGGACCGTGACTGTTCGGGCCTTGCCGGGACAATTCCGGCGGTGACCCTGTTCAATGCCGGGTTGTCCGTGACGCCCGGCAATGGGCGGATCAGCTTTTTCGCCACAGCCTGGAACCTGTTCGACAAGCGCTATCTGGCGAGCCGCCGGGACGGAATGGTGCTCGGCAACCCGCAGACCATCGTGGGCGGGGTCCGGTTGCGGTTCTGACGAGCGCGGCCGCCGCATCGCCCAAAGCGGCGGCCGGTGTTTCGTCCGAAGGTGCAATGTCGCGCCGCTGGCAAAGCTGCCATTTTGCCCGCAATCGAAGGCTGATAAGACAAGGGAGGATACGCATGGCTCATCGCTTTTTGGCGACTGGCGGGTTGCTGGCACTGGCTTTGGCTGCGGCGGGTTGTTCGGGCAGCGAACCTGCGGCCGAGGACGCTGGCGCTTCGGAAACCGCGACCGTAGCAGCCCCCGAAGCAGCTGTACCGCTGGCAAGCGCCGACACCGCTGCCGAGGTCCCCGCGACCGAGGAAGCGCCGGCCGAGGAAGCCGAGCCTGCCGAAGTTGCTGCCAAGGCAGCGCCGACACCCGCGCCTGCGCCCGTCCCTGCGAAAGCAGCAGCGCCCGCTGCGGAGGTGGTCAAGGTCGCCGAGGTATCCACGCCCGCATCCTATGGCCGCTGCGCCGTATGCCACACCGCCAACAAGGGCGGCGAGGACAAGCTCGGCCCCAATCTTTACGGCGTGTTCGGCTCGGCGGCGGCCCAGGGCGGGTTCGCCTATTCCGACGCGCTCAAGGATGCAGGGCTGGTGTGGGACGAGGCCACGATGGACAAGTGGCTGGAAAACCCGCGCAAGATGGTGCCGGGCAACCGCATGAGCTTCCCCGGCCTCAAGGACGCGGCCAAGCGCAAGGAAATCATCGACTTCCTCAAGCAGCAGCGCTGATCGCGACAAACCGATTAGGAGACGCGCGCGAAGCCGGGGCGGCCCGGCCCGCGCGCGCTTTCGTCATGCCGTGCGGTAGATAGCCGGCTGGATGTCGGTGAAATTGGCGATGTCGGCCATCACCTGCGCTGTTCCCGCTGCGCCCATCGCGGCATCGATCGCGGCGGCATCACGGAAGCGCAGCACCACCATAGCCGCATGGGGCTGCCCCACATCGGCCGGCCACAGGATCTCCGCGCCCGTCATTCCGCATTCGCCCCACGTGCTCTCGACCAGCGGGATGTGCGTGTCGCGGTAGTAATCGGCATCGAATGCGGCGCCTTCGTGCCGCGGGTAGCTCACCACCAGATTGGCCATGTCAGTGTGTCTCCTGTTGTTGTTCTTGTGAAGCGGGTGCTGTGACCGGTGTCTCGACGGGCTGGGCCGGCACCAGCGGGCGGGCATTGGCGTGCCAGCCGTCGGTCCCTTCGGCCAGCCACCTGATATTGCCGATGCCGCGGATCGCCAGCCTGCGCGCGGCGTTCCAGCTCATCCAGCAATCGGCGCGGCAGAAGATGACGACCGGGGCGTCAGGGACCTTGTGCCGGGCCGCGATTACCCGTTTCTCGAGCGCCTGCCACAGGTCGCCATCGACCGGCGCGCGGCCTGTTTCGGGATACCACAGCGCGCCAGGAATGGTCAGGTGCTCGCGGCTCAGTGTCCAGCGCCCCGTGACCAGATCGCGCACCCCACCTTCGACCGGCATCACGTCGATGAACAGCGCATTGTCGCCGGGTTCGAGCGCCAGCGCTGCTGCCAGGTCGATTGGCACTGCCGGGGCCGGGTCGGCGCGGACCGGGGTACGATAGCGACCGCTGCGATAGCCCTGATCGTCGAACAGCGCACCACTCTGCGCGCTTGCGGGATCGCCGCCTGCGCGCTGCGCAGCGACAGGCGTATCGCCCAGCAACGCCAGCCCCGCCGCTGCGGTCAATATCGTTGCAAGCCGCATCCGCGCTCCCTCGTCCCATGGTCCAATATGCGGGTGCGGCGCGCGCGAATACATTGTCCCTTGGTATGATCAGCAAAATTCTCTCGCTCGCCCTGCTGGCGGCTCCTGCCGCTGCACTTGCCAACCCCTTGGCCGAAACCCCGGTCGATCCGCTGGAATCGCCGATGTGGGATTACCACGCCCGCAAGATTTTCGCAGGCGCGCCCTTCGTGTTCGATGACCGGGTGAAGGTCAGCTTGCCGATGCTGGCGGAAAACCAGCACGTGATGCCGGTCACCGTCGATGCCCGCGGTCTGGGCGAGGTGACGCGGATCGTAATCTTTGCCGATCTCAACCCGATCCCGATCGCGGTGGAATACACCCTGATGGATGCGCAGGCCTTCGTCTCCACCCGGATCAAGCTCGATCAGCGCACCCCGGTGCGCGCGGCGGTGCTGACGGCGGACGGGGTCTGGCATGTCGCAGGCGAATGGGTCGATGCGGCCGGCGGCGGCTGTTCGGCCTCGCCGCTCAGCCGGGTGCGCGGCGACTGGGCCGACACCCTCGGCGACATGCGCGGCGCGGTCTGGAGCAATGCCGAGGCGACCCGCGTGCGGATGTCGTTCCGGCACCCGATGGATACCGGGCTGGTCGAGAACATCGCAGTCTACAATATCGAACAGCTGACGGTCTCGGATGCGGCAGGCAACCCGCTCGCGCGGATGGTGGTCCATGCTTCGGTGAGCGAGGATCCCTCCTTCACCGTAATGGTCGCGCCGCGGGTGGCGGGCGATCTGCGGGTGACCGCGCGCGATACCGCCGGGCTGGAGTTCGGCGGCGTGCTGGCTCGGTCCAGCGGCATGAGAATAGCGGCAGCGCTCCGCTGATGCTGGCGCGGCGGGGGGTATTGCTCGGCGCGCTGGCGCTGCCGTTTGCGGCCCGCGCCCAGAATTTTGCCGGGACCTACGCGCCGGAGGCGACCGCAATCGGCGATGGCATCTGGATGGTGCCAGGCAAAGACGACGTGATCAGCATCGCCAATGGCGGCGCGATTGCCAACAGCGTGATCATGGCGAGCGATGCCGGGGCGATTGTGGTCGACACCGGGCCCTCGCTGGCGTTCGGCACTGCGCTCGATGCGCTGGCGCAGCGGGTTACGGGCATGCCGGTGGCGCGGGTCTATATCACCCATCTCCACCCCGATCACAGCTTCGGCAACGGGGCCTTCCCCGGTGCCGGCATCCATGCCTTGCCCGAAACGCGGGCCGACCTCCAACGCGAGGGGACCGGGTTCGAAGATGCGATGTACCGCCTCCTGGTCGGCTGGATGGCCGGCACCGAACTGGTCCTGCCGCGCGGCGATGTCACCGGCGGCGATGTATCCTTCGGCGGCCGCGAACTGCACATGCTCGCCCTGTCGGGGCATAGCGAGGGCGATCTTGCGATTCTGGACAAGGTCAGCGGCACGTTGATCGCGGGCGACCTGGTGTTCCACAACCGCGCCCCGGCCACGCCCCATGCGCAATTCGCGGCCTGGCAGGCCGCGCTCGTCACACTCGCGGCGACCGATCATGCCCAGCTGGTGCCCGGTCACGGCCCGCTCGACAGGCAGGGCGCGGCGATTGCCCAGACCCGCGACTGGATCGGCTGGCTGGAGGCCACGCTGCGCGAAGCTGTGGCCAACGGCCTCGACATGGCCGAGGCGACGAACCTGCCGATCCCCGAACGGTTCACCGGAATGGCGGCCGCACGCTACGAACTCACCCGCTCGGTGTCGCATTTCTACCCGCGGTTCGAGACAGAGTTGCTGCCGCAGATCGGCGGTTAGCGCGCCAGCAGCGCCGCTCCCCGTAGTCAGCGGTCTAGCTGGCGGCGGCCTAGCACCAAAGTAGGAACACCAAAGTCCAATTTCTCCGCAGGCCGCGTCGTCGCACGGTCACGCGCCGCAAGGACGGCGAAAGAACATAAGGGGGAAGGACATGCGTTCCAGATATCTGCTCCGCGCGGCAGCCAGCGCTATGGTATTCGGGCTGATCTGCGCACCTGCACAGGCGCAGGGGACTGCTACCCAGCAACTGCTTCAGCGGTTGTACGAAAAGGGCATCCTCACCGACGAGGAATATGCCGAACTGATGGCGGAAACCAACGCGGCTGCGGCCCCGGCGGCCGCCCCTGCCGTTACGCAGCAGGTTGCGACCACCACCGCAGCAATCGATACCAGCAAGCTGGTCACGATGACGGACAGCGGGATCGGGCTGAACGTCGGCCCTGCCACGATCAAGTTCTCCGGCTCGATCAACGCCTTCTATGTGCATGACAGCCCCGACACACCCGGACCGGCCACCACCGTGGCGGGCGGGATCGCGTCTGTGAGCGAAACCAGTTCCAACGCCGTGCGCAACGGGCTGCTGCCGGGCTTTCTGCTGATCGATGTGACGACACAGCAGGCCGGGCTCGACATCGGTGCGCATTTCGGGATGTATCCGGGCATCAACTCGGCCAATCTCGGCCCGCTCGGCGCCAATAATGGCGGCCAACCGACCGCGCTGGCGACCGCCGGTATCGACTTCCGGCAGGTCTATCTGACCATCGGCGGCGGGTTCGGGACGCTGAAGATGGGCCGCGACATCGGGTTGTTCGGGTCCGAGGGGATTCTCAACGACATTTCGCTACTGGCGGCCGGTCCTCCGGGCGGGAACGTGGCGCCGGCCAACACCAGTCTCGGGCGGATCGGATCGGGTTACATCTACACCGATTTCCAGCCCCAGATCACCTATTCCACCCCCAACCTCGGCGGGTTTCAGGCATCGGTAGGTGTGTTCCAGCCGCTGCAATCACTGACCGCGCCGGCCCAGACCAACACCGCGCCCGGCTTCCAGGGCAAGGTGACGTTCGACCAGAAACTCGGCGCTGCGGCGGTGCGGTTGTGGGCTTCGGGGGTGACCCAGCGGCATGAAACCATCGGCGAAGGCACTGGTGGGTTGGTGTCCTATACCGGCCGCGGGGTGGACCTCGGCGGCAAGCTTACCGTCGGGCCGTTTACGGCGGTCGCCAACTGGTACAAGGCCAAGGGGCTTGGCACCACGGTGCTGAACCTGTTCGACACCGATGCGTTCGGCAATGCGCGCGAAAGCGACGGGTTCTACCTCCAGGGCCTCGCCACCTTCGGCAAGGTCAGTGTCGGGGCGAGCTACGGCGAGAGCAACCTCGATCTGGCCAGCACCGAAACCGCTTTGGGCAACACGCTGGTGCGCAGCAATGCGAGCTATATCGGGCAGGTGCGCTATGGCCTGACGCAATGGGTCACGCTGCTGGCCGAATTCACCAAGGCGAAGAGCGAAGCGCATAACGGCAACGAAGCGGAAAGCGACAGCGTTGCAGCCGGAGCGATCCTTTTCTTCTGAGCCGAGGCACGATATCACGATACTATCGGCCGGGGCGTTACAAGGACGCCCCGGCCGGTTACCCTGCCGCCGTCCGAGCCATCGGGCGCGGTGATCTGGAGAAATAGCATGGACCTGAGCGCCACTATTCCGCCCATGACCGACGCGGGGGAACGTTACAATCGCGGCGCACGGGTGCTGCACTGGCTGATGGCCGTGCTGGTCACCGCCAACCTGCTCAGCGGCTTGCTCAACGACGCGATCGAGGACACGGTGCGACTGATTCCCGCGCACAAGGCGATGGGGATGACCATCCTTGCGCTGACGGTCGTGCGAATCCTATGGCGGTTCACCTGGCAGCAGCCGGCCTACCCCGGCACGGTGACGCGGTGGGAAGCGACCTCGGCCCGAGTGGTGCAGGGCGTGTTTTACGGGTTGATGCTGATCATGCCGCTCAGCGGCTGGATCATGGCATCGGCGGGCAAATATCCGCTGACGTGGTTCGGACTGTTCGACCTGCCCAAGCTGGCGGTGGCGCGCACCGATCCAACCTATCTGGTGGGCCGCGAAGCGCACGGAATTCTGGGCTGGCTCTTGCTGGCGCTGGTGGTGCTGCATGTGGGCGCGGCCCTGCGCCATCATTTCCTGCTGCGAGATAATGTGCTGAAGCGGATGATGTGATCGGGCGTGCGAAATGCATGACCGATGGGGCCGCTTAGCCTAAGGCGCCGATCGTGCGTGCTGCGCGCCTCCCCCTGTCCCCCGATTGACCCGGAAGTTCTGATGAAAACCATGTTGCGCCTGTCCGTCTGCCTTGCGGCCCTGCCCCTTGCTGGACTGCCGGTCTGTGCCCCGCTCACCGCGCAAGACGATGCGGCGGACAAGGGCGAGGCCCAAACCGAAGCCGCCACCCCGCAGATCATCGTCACCGGGCGCGGGCTGGACCCGGCGCTGTCGACCGGCATCTACGCCACCACCACGATCGAGCGCGATACGATCGTCGCCAGCCCCTCGGGCCGGATCGAGGATGTGCTGCGCGGTGTCGCGGGGTTCCAGCAGTTCCGCCGGTCGGACAGCCGCTCTTCCAACCCCTCGGCGCAAGGCGTGACGCTGCGCGCGCTCGGCGGCAACGCCACCAGCCGCGCGCTGGTGCTGCTCGACGGGGTGCCGATTGCCGATCCCTTTTTCGGTTACATCCCCTTTTCGGCCATCGCGCCCGAGACGCTCGGCACCATCCGGGTGACGCGCGGCGGCGGGTCGGGGCCGTTCGGGGCGGGCGCGCTGGCGGGTACGATCGAGCTGGAAAGCGCCGATCCCGGCAGCACCGGCCCGCTGTTGGCGAGCGGAGCGATCAACGACCGGTCCGAGACCGAGGCCAGCGGCGTGCTGACCCGGCAACTGGGGCGCGGCTTTGCCATCGCCAGCGGACGCTGGGACCGCGGGCAGGGGTTCTTCACCACGCCCGAGGACCAGCGTGTGCCCGCCACCGCCCGTGCCGCCTTCGACAGCTGGAACGCCGCAGTGCGTGCGGTTGCTCCGATCAACGACGAGGTTGAAGTGCAAGCCCGCGTGGCCGCTTTCCGCGACCTGCGGACATTGCGGTTCGAAGGCGCGGATTCGACCAGCGAGGGGCAGGAGGCAAGCTTGCGCTTCGTCGGGCGCGGGGTGTGGCAGTTCGATGCGCTGGCCTATGTCCAGGCGCGCGATTTCTCGAATATCATCATCAACGCCACCCGCTTCACCCCCGCGCTCGACCAGCGCAGCACCCCGTCGACCGGGCTGGGCGGCAAGTTCGAACTGCGACCGCCGATTGCGGAAGGGCACGATGTCCGAATCGGGGTGGATTACCGCCGCGCCGAGGGAGAGTTGCAGGAAGACGCGATCAACGCCTTCAGCGGGCGCATTACCGAACGCCGCCGGGCGGGCGGGGCGACCGGCAATCTCGGGATCTTCGTCGAGGACGACTTCCAGATCGGCCCGTTGCTGCTCAACGGCGGCCTTCGCGCCGACCGCACGACCATCACCGGCGGGTTTTACCGTGCGGTCAATCCCAATGGAGCGGTGGTCAGCGAGATCATCGCGCCCGACCGCAGCGACTGGGCGCTGAACTGGCGCGCGGGGGCTTCGGTCAACGCCACAAGGCGGTTGGATATCCGCGCGGCGGCCTATACCGGATTGCGGCTGCCGACGCTGAACGAACTCTACCGCCCCTTCGTGGTCTTCCCGGTGGTGACCGAGGCCAACGCCGCGCTCGAAAGCGAGCGGATCGAGGGGTACGAGATCGGGTTCGACTGGCAGCCGGTCAACGCGCTGGTGCTGTCGCTTACCGCCTTCGACAATGCGGTCGAGAACGCCATTGCCAATGTCACTGTCAGCCCCAACCTGCGCCGCCGCGAAAACCTGCCCGCGATCGACGCGCGCGGGATCGAGGCGAGCCTCGTGGCACAGTTCGGCACGGTCAGCCTCAACGGATCGCTGGCGTGGACCGACGCCAAGGTGCGGGGCGAGGGCGCCTCGCTCGATCTCGACGGCAATCGCCCGGCGCAGACCCCCGAATTCGCCGGCACGCTGACATTGGGCTGGCAGCCCGCGCCCGGCTGGCAGGTGGCAGGCACGCTGCGCCATGTCTCGACCCAGTTCGAGGACGACCGCGAAAGCGATGCGCTGGCACCAGCGACCACCATCGACGCCTTTGTGGCTGCCCCGCTGGTGGGCGCGCTGTCGGTGGTGCTGCGCGGCGAAAACCTCACCGACGAGCCGATTATCACCCGCAACCAGGGCGGGTCGATCGACCTCGGCGTGCCGCGCACGGTGTGGCTGGGGCTGCGCTACGGCTTCTGATCGGGCGCGGTCGCCCGCACCGAAGCCGTCGTCCGCGAACCGGGCAGCAGCACCCCGTCGATCGAGAGCCCGACGGAGCCGCGTTTCCGGGACCGGATCGGATTTCGCGACGGCGAGCGGTCAGCGTGGCAGTTCGGATGCGCCCATCAATGCCTCGTCGACGCTGCGCGCGCATTGCCGCCCTTCGCGGATCGCCCAGACGACGAGGCTCTGTCCGCGCCGCATGTCACCGCAGGCGAAGACGCCGGGAACGTTGGTGGCATAGCGTTCGGTGTCGGCATCGACATTGCCTCGCGGGCTGAGCGTCACGCCCGCCTGTTCGAGCAGGCCGGCCTTGATCGGCCCGACAAAGCCCATAGCCAGCAGAATCAGATCGGCGGGAATGGTGAATTCGCTCCCCGCCATTTCCTGCATCTGGCGCCCGCTTTCGTTGGCGACCCATTCGACCCTTACGCATTCCAGCCCGGTTACCTTCTCGCCGTCGCCGATCACGCGCTTGGCCAGCACCGCCCAATCGCGCTCGACGCCCTCCTGATGGCTGGAGGAGGTGCGCAGCTTCATCGGCCAGTCGGGCCAGGTCAGCGCCTTGTCTTCCTTCTCCGGCGGCTTGGGCATGATTTCGAGCTGGGTGACGCTTTTCGCGCCCTGCCGGTTCGAGGTGCCGACACAGTCGCTCCCCGTATCCCCGCCGCCCAGCACCACCACATGCTTGCCGGTGGCGAGCAAGGATCCGCGCGGGGCAGCGCGCACTTCATCGTCGCCCGCAACCCGCTTGTTCTGCTGAGTGAGGAATTCCATCGCAAGGCGCACCCCGGTCATCTCCGCGCCGGGAATCTGCAAGGGCCGCGCATCTTCCGCGCCGCCCGACAGCACCACCGCGTCGAAATTCTCCCGCAGCGAAGCGAAGGAGACATCGACCCCGATTTCCTTCGAGGTTTTGAAGGTCACCCCTTCGGCTTCCATCTGCTGGCACCGCCGGTTGATCAGGTGCTTTTCCATCTTGAAGTCGGGAATGCCGTAACGCAGCAGTCCGCCGACCCTATCGTTCTTCTCGAACACGGTGACCGAATGCCCGGCGCGCGCCAGTTGCTGGGCGCAGGCGAGGCCAGCCGGCCCGGAACCAACCACCGCAACCGACTTGCCGGTCTTCTTCGCCGGCACCTGCGGGGTGATCCAGCCTTCCTTCCACCCGCGATCGACGATGGCGCATTCGATCGACTTGATGGTGACCGGCTGGTCGACGATGTTGAGCGTGCACGCCGCCTCGCACGGGGCAGGGCAGATGCGCCCGGTGAATTCGGGGAAGTTGTTGGTGGAATGGAGCATCACCAGCGCCCGCTGCCAGTCCGCCTCGTAGACGAGGTGGTTCCAGTCCGGGATCAGGTTGTTCACCGGACAGCCGTTGTGACAATAGGGAATGCCGCAATCCATGCAGCGCGAGGCCTGCCCCGCCAACGTGCCCTCATCCGGCTGGATGATGAATTCGCGGTAGTTCTTCAGCCGTTCCTTGGGATCGAGATAGTCGCGATCGCGCCGGTCCAGCTCGAGAAATCCGGTTTCCTTGCCCATTATATTCGTCTCGTTCCTGAAGTTCTATTCGGCCGCAACGCTGGCGGCTTCATGGCGCTCGGTTTCGAGCTTGCGCAGGGCGGCAGCATAATCGCGTGGCATCACCTTGACGAAGCGCGCCAGCGCCGCGTCCCAGTTTGCCAGCAAGCTGCCTGCCAGCTTGCTGCCGGTGTGGAGCTGGTGGCGTTCCACCAGGATCCGCAAGCGCTCGGCATCGTGGCGGAGCATGTCGCCCATCCCGAAATCGTTCACCGAGCGCGGACGCTGGGCCGGGCGGCCGGTTCCTTCGTCCGCGTCCGCAGCCGCCGCGACCGGCAGCAGATCGACCTGCGCGTGGTTGACCAGCGTGCTGAACGCGCCATCGGGATCATAGACATAAGCGACCCCGCCGCTCATTCCGGCGGCAAAGTTGCGCCCGGTTGCCCCAAGCACCACCACCACGCCGCCGGTCATGTATTCGCAGCCGTGATCCCCGGTGCCCTCGACCACTGCGACCGCGCCGGAATTCCTCACCGCAAAGCGCTCGCCCGCGACGCCGTTGAAGTACGCCTCGCCCGCAATTGCGCCATAGAGCACGGTGTTGCCGACGATGATGTTGGCATGACTGTCACGCAGAGCGGTGTCGGGCTGGCGCACGATGATGCGGCCCCCTGAAAATCCCTTACCGACATAGTCATTGGCATCGCCCATCAGGTCGAGCGTTACCCCGTGGGCGAGCCAGGCGCCGAAGCTCTGCCCGGCGACCCCGGTGAGGTTGATGCGGATGCTATCGGTCGGCAGGCCTTCGTGCCCGTGGGCCCGCGCGATTTCGCCGGAAAGCATCGCGCCGACCGTGCGGTTCACATTGCGCACCGCATAGGCGACCTGCACCGGCTGGCGCGTGTCGATGGCGTTGCGGCAATCGGCAATCAGCTGGTTGTCGAGCGCGCCTTCGAGCCCGTGATCCTGCACCCCGGTCTGGTGCAGCGATGCGCCCTCGCGCAGCTTTACCCGGTGGAGGATGCGCGACAGGTCGATCCCGCGCGCCTTCCAGTGCCGCTCCATCCGGTGCGTGTCGAGCCGGTCGACCCGCCCGACCATCTCCTGAACCGTGCGGAAACCCATTTCGGCCATGATCGCCCGCAGCTCCTCGGCGACGAAGAACATGTAGTTGACCACGTGTTCGGGCTGCCCGGTAAAGCGCGCGCGCAGCACCGGGTCCTGCGTGGCGACACCGACCGGGCAGGTGTTGAGGTGACACTTGCGCATCATGATGCACCCGGCCGCGATCAGCGGCGCGGTGGCAAAACCGAACTCGTCCGCGCCGAGCAGCGCGCCGATGGCGACATCGCGCCCGGTGCGCAGGCCCCCATCGACCTGCACCGCAATCCGTTCGCGCAGGTCGTTGAGCAGCAGCGTCTGCTGGGTCTCCGCCAGCCCGATTTCCCACGGGCTACCCGCGTGGGTCAGCGAAGTCAGCGGGGAAGCGCCGGTCCCGCCGTCATAGCCTGCAATCGTCACGTGATCCGCGCGCGCCTTGGACACACCCGCCGCCACCGTGCCGACGCCGACTTCGGACACCAGCTTGACCGAAATCCGCGCGACCGGGTTCACGTTCTTGAGATCGTGGATCAGCTGCGCGAGGTCTTCGATCGAGTAGATGTCGTGGTGCGGTGGGGGCGAGATCAGGCCCACGCCCGGAGTCGAATGGCGCACCGCGCCGATCCGCTTGTCGACCTTGTGGCCGGGCAGCTGCCCGCCCTCGCCGGGCTTCGCGCCCTGCGCCATCTTGATCTGGATATCGTCCGAATTGACGAGATATTCGGTGGTGACCCCGAACCGCCCGGAGGCGACCTGCTTGATCCGGCTGCGCATCGAATCGCCGTTGGCCAGCGGGGTGAAGCGGAACGGCTCCTCCCCGCCTTCGCCGGTGTTCGAACGCCCGCCG
>DAIQNP010000001.1:47956-53259 GCA_036788335.1 Erythrobacter sp. | reverse complement strand
AACCCGCAGGAATTGGCCGCCAAGGTCGGCGAAAATATCGGCACCAGCGAATGGGTGGAGATGAGCCAGGAGCGCATCAACCAGTTCGCCGAAGCGACCGGTGATCACCAGTTCATCCACGTCAACGAAGACATGGCCAAGATGACCCCCTTCGGCGGGACCATCGCGCACGGCTTCCTGACGCTGTCGATGATCCCCTACCTGTCTATGAACAGCGACATGCCGCGCCTCGACGGGATCAAGATGGGCGTGAATTACGGCGGCAACAAAACCCGCTTCATCGCTCCGGTCCGTTCGGGCAAGCGCATTCGCGGCCACTGGAAGCTCACCGAGATGGCCGAAAAGCGCCCCGGCCAGTGGCAGCAGACCGCCGAGATCACGATCGAGATCGAAGGCGAGGAAAAGCCCGCGCTGATCTGCGAGTGGATCACGCAATACTTCGTCTGATCCTGGCGCGAGTCCCCGCGCAGGCGGGGACCTCCAGCGTTTAGGCACCCGATTGACCGAGGCCCCCGCCTGCGAGGGGCCGCACCATCCAGACCTGAAGGATACCCCCATGTCACGTGACGCCGTTATCGTCTCCACCGCCCGCACGCCGATCGGGCGCGCTTACAAGGGCGCTTTCAATGCCACGCCGGGCGCGACGCTCGGCAGCTACAGCCTGGACCCTGCCATCGAGCGTGCGCGCATCGAAGCGGGCGAAATCGACGACGTGGTGTGGGGCGCGGTGCTCACCCAGGGCACGCAGGCCGGCAATATCGGCCGCCAGGTCGCGCTGCGCGCCGGGTGCCCGGTGACCGTCGCCGCCCAGACCATCGACCGCCAGTGCTCCTCGGGCCTGATGGCGATCGCGACGGCCGCCAAGCAGATCGTGGTCGACCAGATGGACATCGTTGTCGGCGGCGGACAGGATTCGATCTCGATGGTGCAGACCGCCGAGATGCGCGTCGCGGTCGACCCCGGCCTGATCGCGATGCACAAGACCGTCTACATGCCGATGCTGCAAACTGCCGAGACCGTCGCCCAGCGCTACGGCATCGGCCGCGACGCGATGGACGAATACGCGTTCCAGTCGCAGCAACGCACGGCGCAAGCGCAGGCCGAGGGGCGCTTCGATGCCGAGATCGTGCCGGTCACCACCACCATGAACGTGGTCGACAAGGAGACCAAGGAGGTCTCGCAGCGTGAGATCACCCTCGCCAAGGACGAAGGCAATCGCCCCGAAACCACGCTCGAAGGCTTGCAGAGCTTGCAGCCGGTGATGGGTCCGGGCACCAGCATTACCGCCGGTAACGCGTCGCAGCTGTCGGACGGTTCCTCGGCTGCGGTGCTGATGGAAGCCAGGCTTGCCGAACAGAAGGGCCTCGCGCCGCTCGGCCGCTATGTCGGCATGGCGGTGGCCGGAACCGAGCCTGACGAGATGGGCATCGGTCCGGTCTTCGCCATCCCCAAGCTTCTGAAGGCGGCTGGTCTGAAGATGGACGATATCGGGCTGTGGGAGCTGAACGAGGCCTTCGCGGTGCAGGTGCTGTACTGCCGTGACAAGCTGGGCATTCCCAATGACATCCTGAATGTCAGCGGCGGTTCGATCTCGGTCGGCCACCCTTACGGCATGACCGGTGCGCGCTGCACCGGGCATGCGCTGATCGAAGGCAAGCGCCGCGGGGCGAAGTATGTGGTCGTGACCATGTGCGTCGGCGGCGGGATGGGCGCAGCGGGTCTGTTCGAAGTGTTCTGAGGTTCAACGGCTCGCCGTTCGAGCCAGTTTTCCGTCACGGATTGTAAGCGGCGCGGGAGGCGACTCCCGCGCCGTTTTGCGACGGTTGCGCTCTGGCGCACACCTGTACTGTGGACTTTTATTGCTATTGATTCGCAATTCTGCTTTCACTAAGCGCCATTGCGAATGATTCGCAAAGGGGTGCGCATGTCTGTCCGTCATTTCCGTCTCAAGGCTGTCCTGTTGACCGGAGTCTTGCTCCCCGCGCCTGTGCTCGCGCAAGCTCTGCCGGAAACAGATGTCGCCGCCGTCGTGGAGGCGGATGAAACAGCCGCAAGCGACAGCATCATCGTTACCGGCCGCGCGCAGAAGCTTTACCGGGTCGAGCAAACCTTCGCCAGCAAGCTGCCGACCGAGCCGTTGCTGTCGAGCCAGAACATCACGGTCATTACCAGCGATCTGATTCAGGACCAAGGCGCGCGCGACGCGCAGGACCTGTATCGCAACATCTCGGGCGTCAGCTTCTTCAGCTATGCCGGGGTGACCGCGCGCGGGTTCCGCCAGGAGGAGATCTTCTTCGACGGCTTGCGCGGCGATCCCTACGCGGGATTTTCCGTGCCGCAGCTGTTCAACCTCGAACGGGTCGAATTCCTCAAGGGTCCGGCGGGGATGCTCTACGGCCCCGGCGCGCCGGGCGGGCTGTTCAACTACGTCACCAAGAAGCCGCAGAACACGGGCCTTTCCGCCGATGTCCGCGGCATTCTCGGCAATGCCGACCGGTTCGGCGGTTCGGCCGAAGTCAACAGCTCGCTTGGCGGCGATTTCGCGGCACGCGGCGGGCTGTTCTACGAGGATCGCGGGCTGTTCCGCTTCAATGCTTCCTCGCGCACCTTCATCGCCGATGGCGGCGTGTCCTACGATCCCGGCCCGTTCAAGCTGATCCTGCAAGCCACCCGTTACGATCAGGAACTCGACGCCAACCGGTTGCGCGGCGTACCGACCGACGATGACGGCAATTTCCTCGCCGATCGCCGGTGGAACCACAACGAGCCGGGCGACTTCCTCAACCTTCAATCCGACGTGCTGCAAGCCCGGATCGAGGCCGAGCCGCTTTCCGGCATCTCCTTCGACGCGACCTTGCGCTATAACAATGCGGTTGAGGTTCAGGAGTATCACGAGCCGCGCGGGCTGTTCGATTCCGACGGCGACGGTGTCCGCGATGCCACGGTGCGCGAATTCCGCGATCAGCGCCGCGAGCAGGAAACATGGTCGTTCGGCACCAATCTCGTCTGGGCGACCACCATCGGCGAACTCGGCAATCGGGTGCTGGTCGGCGGCGATTACTTCGATGGCGCGCTCGATTTCGACAGCCGGTTGCTGCGCGGCGGCCCGGCCCCGGCCGCCGGGCGGCCCGGCCCGCTCAGCTTGCTCAATCCGGTCTATGGCGTCTCCGATCCGGCGACCTACACCCTGCCCGCCTTTCAGAACCGCCTGACCGAAGGCTATCGCTGGGGCGTCTACCTGCTCGACGAGTTGACCATCGGCCGCCTGATCCTGACCGGCGGGGTGCGGTTCGACCGGTTCAGCGATACCATAACCGGCGGTGCATTCGGGATCGTCCAGGCGGACAGCTTCTCGGATGAGGACATCACCTGGCGGGCAGGCGCAGTGTACCGCATCACCGACGATATCTCGGCCTTCGGACAGTATTCCACCAGCTTCGAACCGCAGGACATCGGCGCGCAGGACCCGCGCGCGGGCGGCCCTTTCGCCCAGACTACCGGCGACATGTTCGAAGGCGGCATCAGGACCGCGCTGATGAACGGGCGGATCCAGTCCTCCCTCACCGGCTACCAGATCCGCCGCCGCAACATCCTGCAGGTCGATCCGCGCGGCGATGTCGGCAATGACGGGGTCGATGATTTCGTCGCTTTCGGTGAAGTAACCTCCAAGGGCATCGAATTCGACCTTGCTGCCGACATCACGCCGGACTGGGTGGTCACCCTCGCCTATGCCTACAATGATACCCGCATCACCGGGGACAACGGCACCGGCGGGTTCATCAACAGCGTCGGCGACCGCTTCGCCAACGCGCCTGAACACCAGCTCGGCTTCTGGACCCGCTTCCAGCTGCCCGAGACCGGCTTTGCCGCCGCCTTCGGGGGCGATTACGTGTCCGAGCAGGACAGCCTCAGCGGACAGCGGGTGCAGCCCTTCATGGTGTTCGACGCCTCGCTGATCTACGAGGTCGGGCCGATCCGGGCGATGCTGCGGGCCGACAACCTGTTCGACAAGACCTATGCCGTGTCCGGCTTCATTGACCGCACCGGGCACTTCCCCGGCGAACCGCGCTCGGTGTTCCTCGAGGTCGGCTACGCCTTCTGATGGAGCTGACGCGCGACCTTGGCGCGGCGACCGGCGCGCGGCCTGCCAAGAAGCGCAAGGCATCGCGCCTGTGGTGGAACGTGCACCAATGGGTGGGGCTGAAGCTCAGCCTGTTCATGGCCTTCATCATGTTCACCGGCACCTTGGCGGTGGTCAGCAACGAGATCGACTGGGCACTGCAACCCAGCCTCCGGGTCATGCCTTCGAGCGCGCAAGGCCCGGTCGACTGGGCCGGGATCGCCGCCAATGCCGCGCGCCATCCCGGCGTTGGCAAGGTCTGGTCGATGGAAGCGCCGGTCGCCTCGGCTTTCGCGGTCAAGGTCACGGTCGAGGACGAGGCGGGCGATCTGTTCTACCTCCACGCCCATCCGGCCACCGGCTCCATCCAGGGCGAGGGGCCGTGGGTCGGCGCCCAGCGGGTGCTGCGCAATATGCACCGGCATCTCAACCTGCCCACGAAGATCGGGGTGCCGATCGTCGCCTTTCTCGGCTTCCTGCTGCTGATCAGCCTCGTCACCTCGCTGGTGGTCTACAAGAAGTGGTGGCGCGGTTTCGCCAAGCCGCTGCGCAGCCGCGATGCGCGCACGTGGTGGGGGGACTTCCACCGGCTGGCGGGGGTGTGGTCGTTGTGGTTCGTCGCGCTGATGTCATTGACCAGCATCTGGTATTTCGCCGAAAGCCTCGGTCTCGATGCGCCGCCGCCGCCGCGGATCGCGATGGACAAGCCGGCTGAGCCGGTCGCCGAGGGGCTTGAACCGGCCTTCGCCGCAGCGCTTGCCGCCTATCCCGGCCTCACGGTGCGCCGGGTCCTGCTGCCGGGCGACGAAAGTCCGGTGCTGCAACTGCACGGCGATCATGAGGCGGTGCTGGTGCGGTCCCGTGCCAATGCGGTGTGGGTTGATCCGGTCAGCGCCCAGGTGCTGCTGACCACTGACGGGCGCGATCTCAACCTCCACCAGCGGATCAGCGAGATGGCCGATCCGCTGCATTTCGGCGATTTCGGCGGCTACTGGACCAAGCTGCCGTGGTTCGTGTTCGGGCTGCTGCTGACCGGATTGTCGCTTTCGGGCGCAGCGATCTATTCGCTGCGCATTGCCCGCGAACGCGGGGATACAGCGCGGCTGGCACAATCGTTCGCAGGCATGTGGCAGGGTCTGCCGCGCTGGCGCTGGGTGTCGGCGGTGCTGATCGTCACTGGCCT
>DAIQNP010000001.1:44995-47946 GCA_036788335.1 Erythrobacter sp. | reverse complement strand
GGCAATGGGGCTGAACGCCCGGGCGCTTCAACGGTTACGGGATATGGTTCCCGGCCGAACAGTCGGTTATGCTGATTTTCGCGAACAGGGGCGGCAGCAGGCGACGGGTGGTAGTATGGGGGTAGCGATCCGGATTGCGACGATGGACGATCTGCCGGCGATGATGGAGATCATCGAGCGCGCGATCGTCGATCTGCAACGCGGCTTCCTCTCCGAGGCCGAAATCGAGGCGAGCCGCCTGTTCATGGGGATCGACACCCAGTTGCTGCGCGACGGGACCTATTTCTGTGCGCTGGCAGGCGGCCAGATCATCGGCTGCGGCGGCTGGAGCTGGCGCCGGACCCTGTTCGGCCACGACGAGGCGGGCGCTCTGATCGATCCCGAGCCGCTCGATCCGCAGCGCGAACCGGCCCGCATCCGGGCAATGTATACCGATCCGGCCTTTGCCCGGCGCGGGGCCGGAAAAGCGATCATCACCGCCTCGGAAGACGCGGCCCGCGCCGCCGGTTTTCGCGTGGCCGAACTGATGAGCACCCTCGCGGGCGAGCCGCTCAACCGCCAATGCGGCTACCACGCCCAAGCGGAGCGGGTGCTCTACGCCAACGTCCCGCTGATCCCGATGCGCAAGTCGCTGGTCGGCGAGGATTGTGTGTCGCTGGCCTGACGATTGCAGTCGCTTCGCGGGACGGATCAGCGCCCCGCGAAGCGATGCCCCGGTGCTCAGAAGCTGGCCGAGACCCGGGCGTACCAGAAGCCGCCCAATTGCCCGATCGGCGCAAAGTCGTTGAACACCGATCCATTGGCCGCGCCGCCCGTCGACGGGAAGATGTTGCGGGTTTCGCGTTCGGGGAAGGTGTCGAACAGGTTCTGCGCCCCCACTGCGATGCGGTACTTGTCTTCGAAGGTCACGCCGACTTCGAGATCGAAGCTGGCCTGCGCGCCGAATTCCTTGGAGAACGGTACAGGGTACAGCGCCTGTGCTTCAGCCAGCGTGTTGATGCCCACGCTGGGCGTCGGGCCGATGCCGCCGGTGACCGAATCGAAGAAGCTGGTGTAGCTGCCGAAGTAGTTCACCCGCGCGGTCCCATCGAAGATGCCATTGCGATAGCTGGTGGACAGCACCCCTCGCCAGCGCGGAATGCCTTCCTCGATATTGCCGACCCGCACGTCATCGACGGGGCGGAAATTGCTGAGCACCCGCCCGCTGGCCAGCGTGCCGTCGATCACGACGCGGTCGGTGACCTTGGTGCTGTTGTAATTCACCGCAAGGCTGGTGTTGAAGCGTCCGATACCGGTGTTCGCTGTGTGTTGCAGCACCGCGTCCACGCCTTGTGTGCGGGTGCTGAAGGCATTGGTGAAGTACCGCACCGCGCCCAGATCAGCGGCTTCGGCAATGCCCTGTGCCAACAGGAACTGGGCGTCGGTCCCGCCGTCAGGATTGATCGCGTTGGGGTTGATCAGGCCCGAAATGCCGATCCGATCTTCCACCGAGATATTGTAGTAGTCGAGCGTGAAGTTGAACCCGCCGCCCGGCTGCACCACGAGACCACCCGAGAAGCTGGTCGAGGTTTCCGGCGACAGCGGCTCGGCCAGGTAGAACTGACCGATGGGGCTGTCGGGCCGCGCGGTCTGGATGCCCAGCGGCGCGGTCGAGCCAAACGGGAAGCCGGTCGTCAGGTTCTGCGTGAACTGCTGGCCGGGGGTCGGCGCACGGAAGCCGGTCGAGGCCGCGCCGCGGATCGCCACCGCCTCGGCAAGCTCCCAGCGTGCGGCGATCTTGCCGTTGAAGGTGTCCCCGAAGTCGTCGAAATAGTCGTAACGGGCGGCAAGGCTGATATCGAAACCGTCTGCAGGAGTCGCTTCGAAGTCGATATAGCCCGAATAGTTGTTGCGCCCGCCTTCGACCACCGATGCCGGGCCGAAGCCCTGGAAGCCGTTGGAACCGGGCAGCGTGGTCTGGGTCCGCACGAAGGTCGGGTCCGACGCGCCCGGCGTCGAACACGGCACACCCACCCCGGCGAGCGTGCACTGGAACAGCCGCTGCGATGCGAAGGGCCCGATTTCCCATGACGAGCGATCACCCAGACCCACCTCGAAGGCTTCGCGCCGCACTTCAAGGCCCCAGGCGATGAACAGCGGTTCGGCAAATCCGATTTCGGCCGTGGTGTTGAAGTCCGCGTTGAAGTTGAATTCGCGCTGCACGAACTTGCCCATGTAGAATTCGGTCGGGGTGTTCGGGCCGAGCGATGCGTTGACCGTATCGCTCATGAAATAGCGGATCTGGTTGACCCCGTACATCAGCGAGAAATCGTAATTGATGCCGCTGGTATCGCCCTTGATGCCGCTGACGATCCCGATGTCTTCATTAGTGGCCTCGAAGAACGGGATGAAGCCGTTGCCGAAGGTGGGGAAGCGCGGATCGTCGAACAGGTCGAAGGTGGCCCCGTTGATATCGAACTGCGGGCGACCCTGATCGTCGAAGCCGATGGTATCGAGGAACACCGGCGGGATGGCCCGGCTGGTCGTGGTCGTTCCGGGGCGCCCGGCGATCGGATCATGCCGTGTGGTGACGGGTGCGCGGTAATTGAAGTCGTTGCCCTGACGCTGCCAACCGTAATTGGCGAAGGCATAGAAGATCGAATCGCCAGCGGGAATTTCCGTATTGATGGTGGCGCGATAGGCGCGGTTTTCGGGACCGCCCAGGCGGTTGCCGGTGGGCTGGTCGGGTACGATCCCCAGCGCTGCCAGCGGGGCGATTGCGGGGCGTTCAACGGATCGGTCGAACACGTTCTGGTCGATGAATTCCGCCGTCAGGTTGACGAACCCGCCGTTATTGCCGAGCTCCGCCCCGTAGAAGGCGGTGAGCTGGGTATCCTCGCCATCGCCAAGGTAGGACTGGCCGTAGCGCGCGGTCACCTGCGCCTGCTCGGCGCGGGTCTCGGCGGCATGTG
>DAIQNP010000001.1:0-44985 GCA_036788335.1 Erythrobacter sp. | reverse complement strand
CCGTAGCGCGCGGTCACCTCGTAACCCGTGTCCCGCCGCAGGCCGATATTGATCACGCCGGCAATGGCGTCGGAACCATATTGCGCCGCTGCGCCGTCACGCAGGACTTCGACCCGTCCCACTGCCGGGCTGGAGATCTGCGACAGATCCGCGCCCTGTGCCCCGGCGTTGAGCGCGCCGCCAGCCACCTGCACCAGCGCCGAGCGGTGCATGCGCTTGCCATTGATAAGGACCAGGATCTGGTCAGCGGGAAGGCCGCGCAGCGTCGGCGGGCGAACAAAGGCCGAGGCATCGCCGAGCAGGTTGCGCTGCTGGTTGAACGAGGGGACCAATGTTTGCAGGATCGTCTGCAATTGCGGGGCGGGTTGCGCCTTGAAATTTTCTAACAAAACATGGGTTAGAATGGCGAGGATGCAACTGCTTGCACTTGTGCGGCGCAACAAACTGCTTGGCGAATCCGTCGATCCGGGTATCAATTTGGCGGGTGAGTGACCTCTCTACGCTTTATGTTGCTATCCCAGCTCTGCTTCTTGCTGGTGCCGCCGCGGGCTTCGCCGGTGGCCTGTTCGGCATTGGTGGCGGCTTCGTGGTGGTTCCGGCGCTGATGTTCCTGTTGCCGCTGGTCGACGTTTCGTTCGACGAGATCGCCCATGTTTCGGTCGGCACGTCGCTGGCATCGATCATCTTCACTTCGCTGCGCTCGACCCACAGCCATGCCAAGCGCGACGCTGTCGATTTCGAGCTGCTGCGCAGTTGGGCGATCTGGGTGATGATGGGCACCGCTGTGGGCACGATGGTGGCGGGCTTCGTGTCGAGCCGGCAGCTGGCGCTGATCTTCGGTACCGGGGTGCTGGGCTTCGCGGTCTATTTCCTGATGCCTGCGCGCAAAGGTGCGCCGATCTTCAGCGCGCTGCCCACCGGCCTGCCGCGCGCAGGCATCGCCAGCGCATTGGGGGTGTTCTCCACCCTGCTCGGGATCGGCGGCGGCACCTTGACGACGGTCACGATGACGGTCTGCGGCGCACCGATCCACCGCGCGATCGGCACCGCAGCGGGAATGGGAGCGGTGATCGCCCTGCCGGCCACGATCGGCTTCATGATCATCGGTTACGGCGAGCCGGGCGTGGGCTGGGGATCGCTCGGCTACGTCAACCTGCCGGCCGCGGCGACCCTGATCGCCACCTCGGTATGGTTCGCTCCCTATGGCGTGGCCGCCGCGCATTATCTTCCAGCAGGCATCCTGCGGATATTCTTCGGGCTTTATCTGGCATTTATCGGACTGGTGATGATCACGCGTTTCTGAATTGTGCAACTCCAACCAAAGGACCTGCCCCATGTCGACCGACCGCCGTTCATTTCTCGCCGGAGCCGGACTTGCCACCGGGCTCGGCGCGCTCCCGCTCCGCAGCCTGAGCGCCGCGACCCAGTCCGCTGTGGTCGAAGCCGACTTCGGCCCGAAGATCGGCCAGGCCCTGCTGAGCCGCAACGAGAACCCCTATGGTCCGGCCCCCAGCGCGCTGCGGGCGATCGCCGAAAACGCCAAGATGGGCTGCTATTACAATGATCGCGGCCACGCCAAGCTGACCGCGATGATCGCCGAGCGGTTCGGGGTGTCGCCGACGCAAGTGGTGATCGGCGAAGGCTCGACCGAGGTGCTGTGCGCCGCCGCGCTGGCATGGGGCCGCAAGGGCGCGATCCTGTGCCCCGACCTGTTCTGGGATACCACGGTGCTCTACGGCGAGCGCCAGGGCGTGCAGTCGATCCGCGTGCCGCTGACCGCCGACATGAACGTCGACCTCGATGCGATGGCCGCGACATTGGACGAGCGCGTGTCGATGGTGCAGGTCTGCAACCCCAACAATCCCACCGGCGTCCTGATCCCTGCTGCCGATCTCAGGGCGTTCGTCACCAAGGTCGCCCCCAAGGCAACGGTGCTGGTGGACGAGGCCTACAACGAACTCACTGACCGGCCCGAAGACAATTCGATGATCGATCTGGTGCGCGCCGGGGCTGATGTGATCGTGTGCCGCACCTTCTCCAAGATCTACGGCATGGCGGGGCTGCGGGTCGGCTATGCCATCACCAGCGAAGAAAACGCCAAAATGATCCGTTCGCACCAGATGAGCTTCGGCGGCAATCTCGGCGGGCTCGCCGCAGCGATCGCCAGCTTCAACGATACACCCTTCCTCGATCAGTCGCGCGCCGCGGTGCTCGAAGGGCGGCAGATGATCAACGATGCGGTGGCCAAGGCGGGGCTGACCGCGCTGCCTTCGCAGACCAATTTCGTGTTCGTCGCGGTGCCAGATGCCAATGCCCTGCGCGATGCCATGAACGCACAGGGGATCTCGATCAGGGGCGCTTACGGCACGCTCAACGGCTGGTCACGGGTCAGCACGGGCAAGCTGGAGGATGTGGCACGCTACACCGCAGCCTTGCCGATGATCGCCACGCAATTGTGGGGCTGAGGCGGGCGTTCGGACCCGCCCTGTCCCGGCATCTCGACCGACTGCGCAAGATAGCGTATTTCTGAGCGCTGAACCGCCCGGTAAGGGCGCTGGCACGAGCCATCAGGCAGGGGACGACCAGTGAAGCAGAGCCTCGTCAACCTGCTGCCGCCCGCGACGGTTGCGGCGATCCTCGCCTTCTGGGCCTTTGCCCCGGCGGCCTGGGTGGAGGCGCCCTGGACCATTATACTTGTCGGGCTGGCCACCATTGTCTTTGTCCAGCTGATGGAACTGGTGTTCGAACGGCATGAAGGCTGGCGGATCGACGGGCGCGAACTGGCGACCGATATCTTCTATGTCGTGTTCGGCTTCGGGGTGATCGGATTCCTGAGCGACACTCTGGTCAATGGCCCGCTCGGCGAGTTGAAGGCCCAATGGGGGATTGCGACTCCGTGGCTGACTGCGCTGCCGTTCCTGGTGCAGGTGCTGATCGTGATGCTGGTGTTCGAATTCGGCCAGTACTGGATGCACCGCGCAATGCACAACTGGACGCCACTGTGGCTGACCCATGCGCCGCACCACCATATCACGCAGCTGAACGCGATGAAGGGCTTCATCGGCAATCCGATCGAACTGTTCCTGATCAGCCTTGGTGTGATTGCGCTGCTCGATGTCGATCTCAACGCGTTGTTTGCGGCCTTCACCGCGAGCGGCGCGATCGCGATCTATGCCCATGCCAATGTCCGCGCCGATCCGCCGATCTGGTACGGCTTCCTTTTCACCACCATTCGCAATCACAGCTTGCACCATACCGCGCTCAGTTACGAGGACACGCGCTGCAATTACGGCAACAGCGTGATCCTGTGGGACCGGGTGTTCGGCACTTATCGCGAGGGCGAATCCGAAGTCGTCGGGCAGGACGACCGCAAGCGCCTGTCGATCAGGGAGCAGTGGCTGTTTCCGTTCAAGCCGTGGCTGGAACGGCGACAGCCTGATGTCTGATCGCGTCTTGCCGGCTCACCCGGCGATTTGCCGCTGATACCCCGCGCCGTCGCGCAGCAGGCCGGCGACCGCGCCGGCCGCAACCGGGCGCGAGAACAGGAACCCCTGAATATGGCGGCAGCCTTCGCGTTCGAGCACTTCGTACTGGGCGATGTCCTCCACCCCTTCGGCCAGTGTCTCCATCCCCAGCGCATCGGCCAGCGTCGTAATCGCGCGGATGATCGCGTGGCCGTTGCTGCTGGTGCCGAGGTCCCGAACGAAGCTGCGGTCGATCTTGACTTTGTCGAACGGGAAGGAGCGCAAGTAGCTGAGTGACGAATAGCCCGTCCCGAAATCGTCGAGCGCGATCCTGACGCCGAGATTGCGCAGCCCGTGCAAGGTCGCCAGTGTGGCATCGATATCGGCGATGAAGATGCTTTCGGTGATCTCCAGTTCGAGCCGCTGCGGCGCAAGGCCGCTGGCCGAAAGGGCTTGCAGGATGGTGCTGGCCAGCCCGGTGGCGGCGAATTGCTTGGCTGAGATATTGACCGCGACTGAAACATCCTCGGGCCAGGTGGTGGCGTGGTGACAGGCCTCGCGGATCACCCATTCGCCGATCGGGATGATCAGCCCGGTTTCCTCCGACAGCGCAATGAACTCGGCCGGGTGAACCCGCCCGCGAGTGGGATGATTCCAGCGGATCAGCGCTTCGAACTCGGTCACGCGCTTTTCGGCGACACTGTAGAGCGGCTGGAAGTAGAGTTCGAACTCGCCGTCGCGGATCGCGCTGCGCAGGTCGATTTCGAGCTGCCGCCGCTGCCGCGCGGCTTCGTCGAGCGCGGGTTCGAAGAAGTGGTAGGTCGCCTTGCCCTCGTGCTTGGCGCGGTAAAGTGCAAGGTCGGCATTCTTCATCAGCGTGATGCCATCCTGCCCGTCACACGGTGCCAGCGCGATTCCGATGCTGGCGCTGCACGGCGCGTGCTGGCCGTTGATGGTGAGCGGCCGGTCGAAGCTGCGCTGCAACCCGTCAGCCAATCCGCCCAGGCTCGCGCCTTCGGTCACGCCGTCGATCAGAATTGCGAATTCGTCCCCGCCCAGTCGCGCAATCAGCGCATCGGGATGATCTTCGCGCAGATGATCGGCCACCATCCGCAGCAGGGTATCCCCCGCCGGGTGACCGAGCGTGTCGTTGACCATCTTGAAGTCGTCGAGATCGACATAGGCGATCATCACCTGCTCGCCATCGCGGCGGCGGGCGAGGACGTTGGCAAGCTGTTCGGTAAACAGCTTGCGATTGGGCAAGCCGGTCAGGCTGTCGTGCAGGCCGACATGAATGATCTGGCGTTCGCGCTCCGCAATCGCCGAGACCATGCGGGTGAAGCTGCTGGCCAGCCGCCCGATCTCGTCGTCCGTTCCGATATTGAGTGCGACTTCGCGACCTTCGCCGATCAGGCGGGTGGCCTCGTCCAGTTGCTGCAACGGCTCGGTCACGCTGCGGGCCACACGCCAGCTTAGTCCCAGCACCAGCATGATCCCACCGACCGCCAGCGCGGCCAGCAACCATCGCAAGCTGGTATAGGCAGCCAGCGATGTGGTCAGCGAATGGCGCAGCACCAGCCGCGGGGCGATCCCGTCCTGCAACACCGCAAGTTCGGAGACATAATAGAGGATACGTTCCTGCTCCTCGCGTTCGAACACCGCGTTCGTCGTGGCCGAGCGCAGCCAGCCGGGCTGCCGCGTCGCATCATCCACCTGTGCTTCAAGCGCGATCGGGGCCAAATCCACCAGCCGGTCCAGCTCCGCCCGGTCGAGCGGCTGGGCGATCACGAGCCAGCCGATCAGGTCAGGCGCCTCGATCGGGGCCGCCGCCGCTAGCGCGAGGCCGTCGCGCGCGGCGATGATCCCGCGCGTTCCGCCTGCATCGAGCCGCGCCCAGAGCGCTTCGGGCTGCGCAATAGCGGTGCCGGTGCCGGTGTCACTGGCCCCTAGCACTTCGCCCTCCAGCGTGAGCACGAAAGCTGCATCGCTGCGCACTCGGGTTTCGAGACTGGCAAGCGCGCTGGCGATGGTCGGCGCGTCGGCGGTGGCAACCGCTTCGCGGAACCCGAAATCGCGCGCCAGCACGCCGGCCTGATCGCTCATCTGCCCGGCACGCACCGCGAGGATCTCATCGAACACGCGGGCATTGGCAGCAAGGTCGCGCGCCGCACTGGCTTCGGCAAAGCGGGTCAGCCCGCCGCCTGCGATCGACACCACCAGCGCCAGCACCGCCGCGAACAGCCCGGCATAAAGCACCGCGATGCGCAGCCGCAGCGAACCGAATCGCACCCCGGCGAAGCTCCTAAGCAGAATGCTGCCCGCAGGAAGAGACGGCAGGGCCAGCCTCACCGCAAGGCGACCTTCACCTTGTGCGCCTGCGCCGCGCCGCTGACGCTGAACGCCAACGTCTGCTCGTTGCCGGGCGCGCGCAGTTGCGGGTGCCAGATGGTGAGCCTGGCCCCGCCGGCCGCCATTCCGGCCAGTGTCACATAGCCATTATGGTCGGTCTTGCCCGCGAACGGCGTGTCTGTGACGCGGATATAGCCGCGCATCTGATCATGGATATTGCATCCCAGCTTGACGCTGCCGGTGATCGGGAAGCTCTGGGTGCGGGTCTGGTCGCGGCCGTAGAGTTCGATTTCGAAGCGTGCGGGCCTGGAGAAACTGTAGATCGAATGGCGCACCTGGTCGAGATTGGGGAATGCGACCGTGCTGCCCTTGGCCACCACCAGCGTGCCAGGGACGAATTGCTGGTTTTTCTGCGCCATGCCCATCTTCCAGGGAAAACGGATCGGGCCGGCCGCAGCGCGGCTGCCGTGCAGTTCGACCACAGCATCGCGCACGGGCATTCCGGCGGCATCGACGATCTGCACCCGTACGCTGGTCTGGCCCTCCGCCTGGGCGGCCATGCCCCCGCCCAGCAAAGCGGCACAGACGCTGGCTGCCGGCGCGAAAGCGCGCAGCGGTCGGGGGGGTGCAAAAGCGGGCATGTCGGTGACGCAGGCTTAGGGCGCGAACCTTAAGAATCCCTCGCCGCATGCTTTAGCCGCAATAAACCTTCGCCGCTTATCGCCCTCTGTCATGTCGTTGCTTGCCCCTTGCCTGCTGGCGCTGTGCCCGGTCAGCGCTGTCGACCCTGCCTACCCGCAAGTCGGTCAGTCGGCAGTGAAGCGAAAAGCGCCCGTTGAGGCAAGACTGCCCGAGCGCGCCACTGCGCCATTGGACGAGCCGTCCAGCGCGTTCGCCGGCGAGGGCGGCTTGCGGCTGGGCAAGCTCGCGCTGCTCGAGGGCGGCAAGCTGCTGCTGACCAACGGAATCACCACGGTCGAAGGCGCGTCGGGCGGCGGGATCGCCAGCTGGGCGACGATCGGCGGGCGGCAGGTGCCAGGCGGGATCGGGCTGACCGGCCACGCGACCGCGATCGAACTGCCCGATTTCGGCTGGCGCTCCTACGGCGCGGCCATTGGCCTTGGCGACCGGGTGGAGCTGTCCTTCGCCCGCGCCGATTTCGACACCCGCGATGCGGGCGCGCTGCTGGGGCTGGGGCAGGGCTACACCTTCAATCTGGAGACCTACGGCGCCAAGCTGCGGATCGCGGGCGATCTCGTCTATGGCGAAACCTGGTTGCCGCAGATCACGCTCGGCATCGAACACAAGCGCAGCCGCGACGGTGCGGTGGTGCGCGCGCTGGGCGCGGACGAAAGTGCGGGCACGGACTACACGCTCAGCGCAACCAAGCTGTTGCTGGCGCGCAGCCTGCTAATCAGCGCGACGCTCCGCTATACCGCCGCGAACGAGCTCGGCCTGCTCGGCTTCGGCAGCGCGGCGGGAGCGGGACATGCGCTGCAATTCGAAGGATCGCTGGGGCACCAGTTGTCGCGCCGGGCGGTGGTCGGGGCGGAGTACCGCACCAAACCCGACAATCTCGGTCTTGGCGAAGACGACTGGATGGACCTGTTCGCCGCCTTTGCCGTGAGCGACAACGTCACGCTGACCGCCGCCTATGTCGATCTTGGATCGATCGCCACCTTCACGGGCCAGCGCGGCGGGTTCCTGTCCGCGCAGTTTGCCTTCTGATGTCAAGCGGAGCTTACCGATGATTGCAACCACCACCGCCGCCGCGCTGATGCTCCTGTTGCAACAGGCCCCCGACGCGGACACCGATTGGGACGCCGAATTCGGGGTGGAGGAGAAGGTCCGCGATCCCGCAACCGGCGAATTCCCGGTCGAGCCTTACCAGCAGGACAACGCCAATGCCGGGGCCGCGCCCTATGCCAGCGCCAGGCTGATGGCCGATTTCGGCGGGCGCGAGGGCATTCGCAGGATCGCTGCACGCACCGTCGATCTGAGCGAGGCCGATCCGCGCATTGCCACGATCTTCGAAGCGCATGACATGGTGCGATTGAAGCGCACGCTGGACGAACAGTTCTGCTACTTGCTGGGTGCGGGTTGCGATTACACCGGACGCGACATGCGCAGCGCCCATGCCGAGATGGGCGTGACCAAGGCGGACCTCAACGCACTGGTCGAAAACCTGCAAACCGCGATGCGCGAGGCGGGCGTGCCGTTTGCGGCACAGAACCGGCTGCTCGCCAAGCTCGCCCCGATGTCGGGCGATGTGATCCAGCGCTGATCTGGCGACGGCTTCAGCCCGGATGTGCGGCGAGCCATTCCTCAACCACCGGCGCGACCTTGGTGCGCCAGCGGCTGCCGTTGAAGATGCCGTAATGCCCGGCACCTTCGGCCATGTAATAGCGCTTGTGCTTATCGGGCAGGTTGGGAGTCAGCTTCAGCGCGCCCCTGGTCTGGCCGATGCCAGAAATATCGTCGCGCTCACCCTCGATCGCCAGCAGGGCGGTGTCGGTGATCTGCGTGATGTCGACCAGCTCACCCTTGTGGCGGAATTCGCCCTTGGGGATCGAGTGCTTCTGGAACACCTCTTCCACCGTCTGGAGGTAGAATTCGGCGGTCATGTCGCACACGCTGCGATACTCGTCGTAGAAATCCTTGGTCGCCTGCGCGCTCGCCTCGTCGCCGGCGGTGAGATGCTTGTACATCTCGTAATGGCTCATCATGTGGCTGCGCAGGTTCATGCTCATGAACGCCGACAACTGCATGAAGCCGGGATAGACCCTGCGGCCCGCGCCCGGATACTTGAACGGGACGGTGGCGATCACGCTCTGGCGAAACCATTCGATCGGGCGCTGCATCGCCATGTTGTTGACCGTCGTCGGGCATTCGCGGGTGTCGATCGGTCCGCCCATCATGGTCAGCGTCAGCGGGGTCGCGGGCGACTTGTGCAGGTTCATCAGCGCGGTCGCAGCGAAGGCCGGGACGCTCGGCTGGCACACCGCCATCATATGCGCGCGGCGGCCTTCGTTCCGTTCGGTGATATGGTCGAGGAATTCGATCAGGTAATCGATATAGTCGTCAAGATCGAAGCTGCCCTGGTCGGTCGGCACCAGCTTGGCATCGGCCCAGTCGGTGATGAACACCTCACAGCTTTCGAGCATCCGTTCCACCGTACCGCGCAGCAGCGTGGCGTAGTGCCCGCTCATCGGCGCGACGATCAGAAGGCGTGGCCGGTCCTTGCCCAGCCCTTCGAGCCGGAAGCGCTTCAGGTCGCCGAAGGGGCGGCGCAGCACGGTCGATTCGATGACGGGATAGAGCGTGCCTTCGACCTCGATCTCGTGCAGGCCGAAAGCAGGCTTGTCATAGCTGGCGGTGGCATGGGCGAACACGTCGAGCGCACTGGCAGCCAGAGGCGCAAAGCCGCTGTAACCCAGCGGATTGCTCGGGTTCGAGAGGATTTCAGCCCCCATCGCGGACATTGCGCTGGCACCGTTCAGCCAGCTGCGCTGCATTTCATGTACAAAATAGAGCATCGAACACCTCGTCCGCATCGAACCTGGAACGGCGGCCTCTCACGCGGGCGCCTGGGAAGGGAGATGGCCCCTGCGCGCCGATTGTGCAATGCACAATTGCATTCCTGCGCAGGGGCGCGGGGGTGCCCGGTCACATTTTGCACGTGAAATTGCTTCGTTTCGTCGCTAGACCGCGCTGCATAATGCATGGAGACCATCCTGAACCCACGCCGGAGGGGCCGGATTCCGGCACACTGGCCGATCTCGCCTCCGGTACGGACGAGCAAGGCGCTGTGCCGGTGACCGAGGCTGAAGAGCCACGTCGTGCCCGCTCGCTGACGCCCTTGCGGATGGTTTACGGCGCAGCGGCGCAATACCCGCGCCAGATTGTGATGGCGCTGCTGGCGCTTTTGATAACGTCGGCGGCCACGCTGGCGATTCCGTGGCGGTTCAAGGTCATTATCGACGAGGGGTTTTCAGGGTCCGCGACCACCGACGATATCGCCCACGCCTTTCAGTACCTGCTGATGATCGTGGTAATCCTCGGCATCGGCACTGCGCTGCGATTCTATTTCGTGAGCTGGCTGGGCGAACGGGTGGTGGCCGATATCCGCTCGAAAGTGCAGCGGAACCTGCTGCGCCTTTCGCCCGGTTTCTACGAGGTCAACAGCCCCAAGGAAATCTCCAGCCGGATGACCAGCGACACCGCGATCATCGAGAACGTGGTCGGCACCACGGTTTCGGTCGCGCTGCGCAATTCGCTGACTGCGATCGGCGGCATCGGTCTGCTGATCTTCATCGCGCCGTCGCTGACAATCGGCTTGCTGATCGGCATTCCGCTGGTGATCGCGCCGATCGTCTTCTTCGGCCGCAAGATTCGCGCCGTGTCGCGCACCAGTCAGGACCGGATCGCCGACGTCGGCGCCTATGTTACCGAAGTGCTGTCGGCGATGAAGATCGTGCAGAGCTTCGGTCAGGAACAGCGCGAAGGCGCCCGCTTCGCAGGGGTGGTCGAGGAAACCTTCGCCATCGCGCGGCGGCGCATTGTTCTGCGCGCGGCAATGACATCGGTGGTGATCCTGCTGGTGTTCGGCGGTATCGTGCTGGTGATGTGGCGCGGCGCGCTGGCGGTGGCCGAAGGCACGATTTCCGCCGGGGACATGGGCTTTTTCGTGTTCACCGGCATTCTGGTCGCGGGCGCGTTGGGATCGCTCACCGAGGTGTACGGCGACCTGCTGCGCGGTGCGGGTGCGGCGAGCCGCCTCGCTGAACTGCTCGAATCGCGGCCCGAGATCGCTCCGCCGGCGCGGCCCGAACGCCTGCCGGAACCGGCACGCGGCAGCCTGTCGTTCCGCAATGTCACCTTCCGTTACCCGGCCCGGCCCGAAACCCCGGCCTTGAAGGACTTCACGCTCGAAATCGAGCCGGGGGAGACCATCGCCATCGTCGGCCCCTCGGGCGCGGGCAAGAGCACGATCTTCCAGCTGGTCGAACGATTCTACGATCCGCAGATCGGCACCATTCGACTGGACGGCGTGCCGCTGACCAGCGCCGACCCGGCCGAAATCCGCGCGCGCCTCGCGCTGGTGCCGCAGGACGGGGTGCTGTTCAGCGCCAATGCCCGCGACAACCTGCGCTATGGCAAGTGGGACGCCAGCGACGACGAAATCTGGGACGCCGCCCGCGCCGCCAACGCCGAAAGCTTCATCAGGGCGCTGCCGCAGGGCCTCGACACCTATCTGGGCGAAGGCGGGACGCAGCTTTCGGGCGGGCAGCAGCAGCGCGTCGCCATTGCCCGTGCAGTGCTGCGCGATGCGCCGATCCTGCTGCTGGACGAGGCAACCAGCGCGCTGGATGCCGAAAGCGAACAGCTGGTGCAGCAGGCGCTGGAAGTACTGATGCAGGGCCGGACCACGTTGGTGATCGCGCACCGGCTGGCGACCGTGCGCGCGGCGGACCGGATCGTGGTGCTCGATGGGGGCCGGATCGCCGAGCAGGGTACACACGAGGCCCTGAGCAAGGCGGGCGGGCTTTACGCCCGGCTGGCGCGCCTGCAATTCACCGCCGACGCCGCCTGAGTCTGGCGCGCGTTTTCGACGAAAGACCGGGTTGACCGGACCAAGGGCGACCAGTCCCGCAATATTGCGTTAATTTGACGCGCAGTACGCTGCCTCGGCCTCTCCATGCATCACGCTGACTCCAGCATTTCAGGGACAAACAGACATGATCCGCACATCCGCCCTGCTTGGCGCAGGGCTTGCCGCCCTTGCCTTTTCTGCCCCCGCGCTGGCCGATGGCCACGCGCAGGCCCATGCGCATGACCATTCGGGCGGGATCGAGCTGCTGCTGGACGACAGCGCCGACACCGCTGCCCCCACCCTCCCGAGCATGAGCTTCGGCACCTGGGGCGTCGATCCCGCACTGCTGGCGACGGACGTGAAACCGGGCGACGATTTCAACGCCTACGTCAACCAGCCCTGGATCGACGCCAACCTGCTGCCGGCCGAATTCAGCCGGTTGGGCGCGTTCACACTGCTCAGCGAGAAGAGCACTTCGGACGTCAAGGCCCTGATGGACGACCTGCTGGCCAAGGATGCCGCCACGCTCAGCGCCGATGAGCGCCGGATCGTCGATGCCTATCGCTCTTACCTCGACACGCAGGGAATCGAGGCGGCCGGGATGGCTCCGGCCCAGCCCTATCTGGACCGGATCATGGGGGCCGCCAGCCTCGATGAACTGGCGATGCTGTGGGCCGAGCCCGGCTTCGCCAGCCCGCTCGGCGGCGGGGTCAATGTGGATGCCAAGCAGCCCGACCGCCACGTCGCCTATATCGGCTTTGGCGGGCTGGGCCTGCCCGACCGCGATTACTACCTCGACGAAAGCGAGAAGGGCCGCGCGATCCAGGCGCAGTACAAGGCCTATCTCGCCTTCCTGCTGGGCGAGGCGGGCTACAGCGACGCCGCTGCGCAGGCCGATGCGATCTATGCCTTCGAAGATGCCATCGCCCGCACCGTGGCATGGGACCGCGCGGTGCGCCGCAACCGCGACCTGACCTACAACACCGTCTCGGCCGACGAGATGGCGGCGATGGCGGGCAAGGTCCCGGCGACTGCGATGCTGGCAGCAATGGGCCTTGATAAGAGCCCGACCTATGTCGTCAGCCTGATGCCGCCGACCGACGAGGAAGTGGCCGCGCTCGGGCTCGACGAGGCCACGCTGGCCAAGATCGGTTCAGGCCTGCCGGGGATGTTCGACCTGCTGGGTGAAACTTCGGTTGACACGCTGAAGGCGTGGATGGTCAAGGAATTTCTCTCGTCCCACGCCGCGGTCCTGCCGCAGCGCTTCGACGCAGCCAGCTTCGCCTTCTACGGCAAGGCGCTGCGCGGCACACCCGAACAGCGCCCGCGCTGGAAACGCGCGATCGGCGAGACCGAGGGTATGCTCGGCGAGTTGATCGGCAAGTCCTATGTCGAGCGCTATTTCCCACCGGAAAACAAGGCGGCAATGGATGAGCTGGTCGCCAACCTGCGGATCGCGATGGGCGAATCGATCACCGAAATCAACTGGATGAGCGACGCCACCAAGACCGAGGCGCGCGCCAAGCTGGAAAGCTTCGATCCCAAGATTGGCTACCGCGACAACCTTGAAACCTATCCCGGCCTCGCCATTGCGGCAGGCGATCCGATTGCCAACCGCATGGCCTCTGCCAAGTGGGAATGGGCCGACAATGTCGCCAAGCTCGGCGCGCCGATCGACCGGACCGAGTGGTTCATGCTGCCCCAGACGGTCAATGCCTATTACAACTCGACCAAGAACGAGATCGTGTTCCCGGCCGGCATCCTGCAACAGCCGTTCTTCGCGCTCTCCAACGACATCGCGGTCAATTACGGCGCGATCGGCGGGGTGATCGGACACGAGATCGGCCACGGCTTCGACGATCAGGGGTCCAAGTCCGACGCCACCGGCGCGCTGCGCAACTGGTGGACCGACGAGGACCGCAAGGCGTTCGACGCGCTCGGCAATGCGCTGGTGGCGCAGTACGACGCCTTCTGCCCGCTCGACGACGGCACCACCTGCGTCAACGGGCGGCTGACGCTGGGCGAGAATATCGGCGATGTCGGCGGGCTGAGCCTCGCCTGGCGCGCCTACAAGATCGCCACCAAGGGGCAGGACCTTCCGGTGATCGACGGTCTGACCGGCGACCAGCGGTTCTTCCTCGCCTGGGCGCAGGTGTGGCGTTCGGCGCAGCGCGAGGAGAATTACCGCAACCGGCTGCGCACCGACAGCCACAGCCCGGAAGAATACCGGGTCAACGGCGTCGTGCGCAATATCGACGAATGGTACGAAGCCTTCGGTGTCGAACCCGGCGATGCACTCTACCTGCCGCCCGAGGAGCGTGTGCGGATCTGGTGACCGCCAGACCCAAGCCGATTGACTTGGCCTGCGCCCCTGCCATGGAGCGCAGGCCATGACATTTCTCCAGCTGCTGCTCATCGCCGTCGTGCAGGGAATCACCGAATTCCTGCCGATTTCGTCCTCCGGGCACCTGATCCTGATCCCGTTCCTGACCGATTTTCCCGATCAGGGCCCGATGATCGACGTCGCGGTCCATGTCGGTTCGCTGATGGCGATCATCATCTATTTCTGGCGCGATGTGCTGGGGCTTGCGCGTGGCGGGTTCGCGACGGTCGGTCTGGGCGACGATCCGCTCCAGCGGCGGCTGTTCATGTGGGTGGTGGTCGGCACCATCCCGGCGGTGGCGGCAGGGCTGTTCCTCAAATTGGGCGGCTATCTCGATGGGTTTCGCTCCACCGACCTGGTGGCGACCAACTTGATTGTTTTCGGCGTGCTGCTGGGCCTTGCGGACCGGTTCGGGCGGCAGGAACGGCGGTTCGAGGACCTGACCCTGCGCGATGCCATCCTGGTCGGGATTGCGCAGGCAATGGCGCTGATCCCCGGCACCAGCCGTTCGGGCGCGACCATGACGGCGGCCCGCGCGTTGGGGTACAGCCGGGTCGAAGCGGCGCGGTTTTCCTTCCTGCTGGCGATCCCGGCGGTGACCGGAGCAGGGCTGCTCGCGGTGCTCGATCTGGCCGAAGCCAGCGCGCAGATGCAGATCGATGCATTGGTTGCAGGGGTGATGACCTTTGTCGCCGCCTTTGCGACCATGGCCTTCCTGATGCAGTTCCTGCAACGCGCCTCGATGCTGGTGTTCGTGCTGTACCGGATCGCAATGGGCTGCGCGCTGCTGATCTTCTTCTGATGTGAGGCCTCGCGGGTCAGGAACCGTTAGCGCCTGCGGCGGTTCTGGACCTGAGTCGGGGTGGCGGTAGGCTGCACCTGTGGAGTTGATTTCGAACATGGCGTTACTGGTGCTGATCGTGATGGGTGCGACGCTGGGCTGGCTGGCGTCGATCCTTGCGCGCACGGAAGAGCCGGGCCAGATTCTGCGCCAGATCGCTGCCGGAGCTGCCGTGGCGATGATCGCCGGTGTGATTGCCAATGATGGTACGGCACTGGGCGGGTTGTCATTTTTCGGGCTCGGGGTTGCGGTTGCCGCAACCATAGTCACGCTGGTGCTGTACCACGCGGTGTTCCGGCACCGCGCCACGGCAGAGGCCTAGACCGGAACCGCCCCGCTGCCGCGTCCGCCGCGCAGGTGGTATTCCTGCGTTCCCCGGTGCAGCACATGATCGACATCGATGACCGCCGAATTGGCGTAGGTGAAGCCTGCCGGAAGATTGCGATACAGCCGGTCGAAGTCGCGCTCGACCGTCTGGCGGTACAGATCCTCGAAACTCGGGATCACGAAATAGGTCGGTTGCAGATCGCTGATCACGTAGTCGGTGCGCATCACCCGGTCGACATTAAGCATGATCCGGTTAGGGCTGCGCGCCTCGACCGCGAAGCGTGCTTCTGCAGGGCCTGACAGGATGCCTGCGCCATAAGCTTTGATGCCTTCCGGTTCCTCGATCAGCCCGAATTCGACCGTGTACCAGTAGAGCGCGCCCAAGGCTTTCAGCCGATTGTACCGCATCGCCTTCCACCCGGCGCGGCCATATTCCTGCATGTAATCGGCATAGACCGGATCGGTCAGCATCGGGACGTGGCCGAACACGTCGTGGAACACGTCGGGTTCCTCGATATAATCGAAGGTTGCGCGCGTGCGGATGAAATTGCCGGCAGGAAAGCGGCGGTTGGCGAGATGCCAGAAGAACACGTGATCGGGGATCAGCATCGGCACCGGCACCACGCTCCACCCGGTCAGCGCGCCCAATTCTTCGGACAGCACGCCGAAGTCAGGGACCCCGCCACGCCCGAGATCAAGTTTCTTCAGACCGGCGAGGAACGCCGAACAGGCCCGGCCCGGCAGCACCTCCATCTGACGCGCGAACAGGTCGTCCCACACGGCATGATCCTCGGCGGTGTAGGTGGTCTGCTGCGGCTCGAGCCAGTCCTCGCCCAGATGCGCGGGCCGCGCCAGTGGCGCGGTGAAGACATCGCCAGCCATGTCTGGCAGGGTCGCGTAGTCGGGTTCGAGGGTTTCGATCGTGGCCATACGGTTGCAGATGAGACTACCACTGCGGGTCTGCAAGGACAAATGAGGGGAACAGGGATGGGGATGAAGCGCAAGGATTATGAGGCGGCGCTCGAACCGTTGACGCTGGAACTGGTCAGCATGGCGCGCTGGGCCAAGGCGAGCGGTGCGCGGGTCGTGGTGCTGTTCGAAGGGCGCGATACGGCGGGCAAGGGCGGCGCGATCGGCGCGGTGCGGGACAAGCTCAATCCGCGCCAGTGCCGCACGGTCGCGCTGACCAAGCCTACCGAGGCCGAGGCAACCCAATGGTACTTCCAGCGCTACTTCCCGCACCTGCCGAGCGCGGGCGAGATCGTGCTGTTCGACCGGTCATGGTACAATCGGGCCGGCGTCGAACGGGTGATGGGCTATGCCGATGAGCGCCAGGTCGCGGCGTTTCTGGCTGCGGTTCCGACGTTCGAGAAGTTGCTGGTGGATGATGGCATATTGCTGTTCAAATACTGGCTGACGACCGATCAGGACCAGCAGGAGGAACGCCTGCACGAACGGCTGGAGGATCCGCTCAAGCGCTGGAAGCTGTCCCCCATCGATCTCGCCGCGCGCGAGAAGTACGATGCTTACACCGAGGCGCGCGAGGCGATGCTGGCCGCAACGCATACCAGACACGCGCCGTGGACGCTGGTCGACTTCAACGACCAGAAACGCGGGCGGCTGACGCTGATCCGCGATCTGCTCAGCCGTGTGCCGGACACGCACGAGGAACCGCCGGCGATCCATTTCCCCGAGCTTGGGCGGGAACCGGCGAAGGAAAGCTACCGGGTGCTGAAGCCGATAGCGGATTACGAGGCGGGTTAGACCGCTGCGTTGGCCGCCGTCACCTGCCGCCCGTCATTGGCGAAGGCGGCAAGGTCATACCCGTCCTCGGTCTTGCGCATCACCAGATGCAGCGGCTCGCCCGCGATGGCGGGGGAAAGACCGCGAAACGCGAAGCGGCGCAGGCGATTGCCGCCCAGCTTCTCCGCCGCCAGTTGCAGCAGCAGGCTCGCGGTCAGCGGGCCGTGGACGACGAGACCGCGATAGCGCTCGACGGCTTGCGCATAGGGCGCGTCGTAGTGGATGCGGTGGGTGTTGAAGGTCAGCGCCGAGTATCGGAACAACAGGCGCGGGTCCGGCGTCAGGGTCCTAAGCGCGTCCCAGCCTGCGGGAACGAATGGGCTCTCGCCCGGCGGCGGCGGAGAGAGCGGGGCGTCGGTGCTGGCCGCCTCGCGATAGACCAGCGTCTGCGTCTCGATCACGGCCACGGTGCCGTTGGCGCGCGTTTCATGGGTGACATCGACAAAGGCGAGCCGCCCGGAGCCACCGTCCTTCTCGCGCACCGAGGCAATGCGGCTGACCCGCTCGATCACCGCGCCGATGGCAATCGGGGCGTGAAACGCGATGGCGGACGAAGCCCACATCCGGCGCGGCAGGGGGAAGGGCGGGAGGAAGCTGCCTTCGCTGTCATCGCGCGCCGGGTGCCCGTCTTCGCCCAATCCGGCGGCCGGGGCTTGCGGGGTGCACAGCGCGAAGTGAATCCCCTGCGGCATAAGCGCCGGGTGCGGGCGCGGCAGGTCGAAGGTGGCGAGCCACCGCGCAGCCAGCCCCTCGTCGAGCCGGTCGACGCTGCGTTGCTCCCGCCCGATCCACGCGTCGTAGATCATGCGGCCCGCTCGAACACCGCCGCGATCCCCTGTCCGCCGCCGATGCACATTGTTTCAAGGCCATAGCGCACCTGCCGTCGGTGCATCTCCTGCGCCATGTCGGCGAGGATGCGCCCCCCGGTTGCGCCGATGGGGTGGCCGAGGCTGATTCCCGATCCGTTGACGTTGAGCATGTCGCGGCGCGAATCGTCCGCGCTCCAGCCCCAGCCCTTCAGCACGGCGAGCACTTGCGGCGCAAAAGCCTCGTTGAGTTCGACCAACCCGATGTCGTCCCACGAATACCCGCGCCGCGCGAACAGCCGCTCCACCGCCGGGACCGGGCCGATGCCCATCCGCGAAGGGTCGCATCCCGCTGCCGCCCAACCGCCGAACCACAGCATCGGGGTGAGCCCCAGTTCCTCCAGCTTGTCCTCGCCGACCACCAGACAAGCGGCGGCGGCATCGTTCTGCTGGCTGGCGTTGCCGGCGGTGACGATCGCGGCCGGGTCGCGCTTGCCGTCGATGGGTGTGAGCGCGCCCAGCGTCTCCAGCGAAGCATCGGTTCGGTATCCCTCGTCATGGGCGAACATCACCGGATCGCCTTTCCGCTGCGGGACTGCCACCGGGACGAGCTGCTCGGCAAACTTGCCCTCGGCCCATGCCCGCGCCGCATTCCGGTGCGAACGCACCGCGTATTCGTCCGCTGCCTCGCGCGAAATGCCGTGGTCCTTGGCAAGGTTCTCGGCGGTTTCGATCATCCCGGTGATCACCCCGAAACGTTCGACCGGCTGGCTCATCACCCGGCCCCGGCTGAGGCGGTCATGCAGCGTGATATCGCCCATCCGCGTTCCGCCACGCCCCTGCAAGGTGTAGTGTTCGACGTTCGACATCGACTCGACCCCGCCCGCGACCACCACATCGGCCATCCCGGTCTCCACCATCATCGCCGCGGTCGCCACCGCCTGCACGCCCGACCCGCAACGCCGGTCAAGCTGGAAGCCGGGGACTTCGATCGGCAGGCCCGCTGCCAGCCAAGCCCAATGCCCGATCGCGGGCGCCTCGCCATTTCCGTAGCCTTGGGAAAACACCACGTCATCGACCCGTGCCGGATCGATCCCGCTGCGGTCCATCAGGGCCTTGAGGATCACCGCCCCCAGTTCGCCCGCATTCAGGCTGGCGAGCCCGCCGAGGAACCTGCCCACCGGGGTGCGCAGCGGGGTGCAGATGGCGGCGCGTCTGGTCATGATCGTTCCCCGTTTCGATTGGCGTCACTCAAAGCCACGGTCCCGGCATCCACTAGTTTGCCGATCGTGCCCGAGGACAGCCCCAGCTTGTCGCTGAGCACCTCCTCCGAATGCTGCCCGAGGTAGGGCGCCGGCGCAGGATCGCCCGCCTTCTGCCCGGCAAGGTTCGCAAAGCTGCGGGTCGCAGGGTAATCGAAGCCCGAGGGGTTGGCGGGGGACGGTCCGAACAGCGGGTTGTTCGCCACCAGCACGGGATCGTTCGCGGCCTCGTGAGCGGTGCGGTAGCGTTCGAAGGTGCAGCCTTCCGCTGCCAGCCGTTCGGCCAGCGCAGCATAGTCAATCGCCCCGGCGGCTTGCTGAAACAGCGCGAACAGCACGGCACGGTGCCGGAAGCGCGGCGTGTCCCCGTCGGCGAAGCGCACGCCGAGTTCGGCTTCGAGCGCGCCGATGCCCTCTTCCAAGCCGAACGCCCTGACCAGTCCGCTCCACTGCTTCGGCGTGAGCGCGGCGACCATGAAGCGCACCCCGTCACCGCTGCGGAAATCGCGCCCGAACGCACCCCAGATCGCGTTGCCGAGCCGCTCGCGGTCGCCCCCGCGATAGAGCATCTCGGCCATCGCCCCGGAATTGGCGAGCGTCCCGATCGCGACATCGCCCAAGGGCACGCGCACCTCGCTGCCCTCGCCGGTGCAGTCACGGTGGCGCAAGGCGGCAAGCAGCGCAAAGGCGCTGTAGGCCCCGGTGATGAAATCCCACGCCGGCAGCACCTGGTTGACCGGCGGAGCCGTGGCCGGGTCCCAATCGTCCGGCCCGGTCATCAGCGGGTAGCCGGCCGCGGCGTTGACGGTGAAGTCCATCGCCTGGCGCCCGTCATGCCAGCCCATGATCCGCAAGGACACCATGTCGGCGCGCCGGGCCTGCATCGCGGCGTGACTGAGGAAGCTGTGTTCGGGCAGGTTGGTGATGCACTGGCCGATGCTGGCCGCCAGCTCTACCAGCAGCTCGCGCCCCGCCCCCGATTGCAGGTCGAGCGCGACCGACTTCTTGGCGCGGTTGAGATTCTCCCACGACAGCGAGCGCCCCTCGGCCGTCAGCATGTAGCGATTGTAATCGAGTCCGCCCGCCTTGTGGTCGACGCGGATCACCTCGGCCCCCATCTGCGCGCAATACAGCCCCGCGGTGGGAGAGGCGACGAAGCTGGAGACTTCGACGATCGAGAGGTCGTTGAGAAGGTTGTACATATGGTTCCCGGCCCACCCCCCAACCCCTCACGCAGGCGGGAGGGGAGCGAGACTTGCCGCGCTGTAAGCGTGGCTAGTCACAGCGGGGTGGGCTTTTCGCTCCCCTAGCTATGCTCTTTCCACTCGCGCAGCATGTGCTTGGCGATCTGGAGTTGCAGGATCTGCGTGGTGCCTTCGTAGATGCGGTAGATGCGCGCATCGCGGAAGAACCGTTCGGCGTCGTACTCGGCGAGGTAGCCCGCCCCGCCGTAGATCTGCACCACCCGGTCGACCACTCGGCCGCACATTTCGGAGGCGAACACCTTGAAGGCGGCGGCCTTGACCAGGATGTTCTCGCCTGCATCGGCGCGCGCGGTGACATCGCGCATCATCGCCTCGGCCGCGTAGATTTCGATCTCGCTGTCGGCCAGCATCGCCTGGACCAGCTGGAAATTGGCGATCGGTTCGCCGAAGGCCTTGCGTTCATTGGCGTAACGCAGCGCCGAATCGAGCGCGCGGCGAGCATAGGCGGTCGCCGCCGCACCGACCGAGATGCGGCCGTTGTCGAGGCTCTTCATTGCAAAGACGAAGCCCTTGCCGTTTTCCTCGCCCAGCAGCGCATTGCCCGGCACGCGCACATCGTCGAGCATGATGTCGGAGATATGCGATCCCGCTTGACCCATCTTCTTGTCCGGGCTGCCACGCGAAATGCCGGGTGTCGACATCGGCACGATGAAGGCGCTGACATGGGCGTTCTTGGGCAGCGGGTCTTTGCTGGTGCGTGCCATGATCAGCGCGACATCGGCGTGCGGGGCGTTGGTGATGTAGCGCTTGGTGCCGTTGAGGATCCAGCCATTGCCGTCCGGGTCGGGCGTGGCGGTGGTCTGCATCGCCGCCGAATCGCTGCCCGATCCCGGCTCGGTCAGTCCGAAGCAGGCGATCTTGCCTTCGACCAGCTGCGGGAACCATTCGGCCCGCTGGGCCTCGGTCGCGCCATTCTTGAGCGCCGACGCAAACATCCCGACATTGATCGAGAAAATCGACCGGAACGCAGGCGCGGCATAGCTCATCATGTTCACCACGCGGGCATATTGGGTCATGTTGAGCCCCGCCCCGCCATAGGCCTCGGGCACGGAGATGCCGAACAGCCCCATCTCGCGCATTTCATTCAGGATGTCGTCGGGCACGCGGTCAGCTGCGATCATCTCGGGTTCCGCCGGGATCAGCCGTTCTCGGACATAACGCTGGAGCTGCTCGGCGAACTGCTCGAACACCTCCTCGTCCATTCCGGGATTCGCGGGTGAGGGGATGCTGGCGGGGGCATTCATGGTCGTGATCCTTCGGGGGCCGGCGCGGCGGCGAGCGCGGCGCGGGGTAACGGAAAGGCGATCGCTCGCGCGGCTAGCGCACGGTGTCGCCCGTCGATTCGGCGGGCGTGGAACCCTGCGCGGGCGGCACTGCGGCTTCGGGCGGGAGCGCTTCGGGAGGCAGCCGCTCTTCGTCGAGCATCGCAGCGGCATCGTCGAGCGCCTTGGCCTCGCCTGCACTGACTCCGCCGGGGGCTGCAACGCCGACAGCGTCGCAGCCCCCCACCAGCGGCGTAAGGGCAACGAGGCTCAGCGCGGGCAGCAGCAGGGCGCGGCGCACCGCGCGCTACTCGGCCGCAGCGTCGGCGGTGGCGGCGGCATCGGCGGCGACATCGGCAGCCGCGTCGGCTGCGTCTTCCGCCGTGGCTTCGTCCGCCGCGTCGGTCGTCTCAGTATCGGGCGTGGTCGCATCGGGATCGGCCACCGGCTCCTCGCTCACCGGCATGAGGGCTTCGTCGGCGGGCATTTCCACGGTGTCGACCGTTGCTTCGGTCGAGGCGTCATCGGCGCTGCCGCAGGCGGCGAGCAGCAGGCAGGCGCCCGACAGGGCGGCGATCAGGGCGGGGGTCGTGTTCATCAGGTCTCTCCTCAAGCATGCGGTTCCGGGCGGCCTGCGACCGATCCGGCATCGTGCCGCGCGGGTGTAGCCAAACCGGGGCCTTCGCGCCAAGTGCCAAATGGGAACACCCCGTGCGGAGCGGATAGAACTCGCATCGCGGCGTGATAGAACATCTCTCATGACAAAGCCCGCATCTTCCGCCGCAGTCCGCCTGCGCAGCCTCGCCATCCTCACCGCGCTTGCGCTTCCCGGCGCGGCCCTGCTGGCCCAGCCCGTTCCCGGTGCCTTCACCGTGGCCGAGACCGGGGCCAGTTTCGCCACTTTGCAGGAGGCGGTCGATTCAATCGGCAACGCCCGCGCCACGATCCGGATCGCGCCGGGCACCTATCGCCAATGCGCGGTGCAGGAAGCGGGCGTGATCACCTATGTCGCCGAAAATCCCGGCTCGGTCACCTTCTCGGGCCGCTCGTGCGAAGGCAAGGCGGCGCTGGTGCTGCGCGGCGTGGGCGCGGAAGTGCGCGGGCTGACCTTCAGCAACATGGCGGTCGAGGACGGCAACGGCGCCGGCATCCGGCTGGAAAAGGGCGCGCTCAACATCGCCTATTCGCGGTTCGAGAACAGCCAGCAGGGCATTCTGACGGCCGACGATCCCGCCGGGCGGATCTACATCGTGCGCTCGACCTTCACCGGGCTCGGCACCTGCGAGCATTCGGCCGGCTGCGCGCATTCGATCTATATCGGCAATTACGGCTCGCTTACCGTGCGCGAAAGCCGGTTCGAACGCGGCACCGGCGGGCACTACGTCAAGGCCCGCAGCGCCGAGGTGGTGATCGAGGGCAACAGCTTCGACGATGCGAACGGGCGCGGCACCAATTACATGATCGACCTGCCCGCAGGCAGCGTCGGCCGGATCGCCGACAACTGGTTCGTGCAGGGGCGCGACAAGGAGAACTACTCGGCCTTCATCGCCTTGGGTGCCGAAGACCTGCTCCATCCCTCCGATGGGCTGGTGGTCGAAAACAACGAAGCCCGCTTCGTCCCCGGCATCCAGCGCGGCAGCGTCTTCCTGGCCGACTGGAGCGGGGCGAACGTGGTGATGAAAACCAACAAGCTGGCGGCGGGGCTGACGCCGTATCAGCGGCGTTAGGTCCTGAAGGCACGCGCATAGGTGACCTCGCCCTGCGGCAACGCGCCTGCGAGCAAGAGACACTGGAAATACTCGGGCGGCGGCCCGGGGTAACGCAGTTGCGGTGCGTGGACGAATCCGAACCGACCATAATAGGCAGGGTTACCGAGCAGCACGATCCCCGCCGCGCCGCTTTCCCGCAGGTCGGCAATGCCGCGCCTGACCAGCGCGCTTCCGATCCCGCGGCGATGCAATTCGGGCCAGACCGATACCGGGCCAAGATCATACCAATCCGGCGTGCCGTCGCTGATCTCGACCCAAGAAAAGGCAATGTGGCCGACGATTCGCGCGTGATCCTCGGCCACCAATGACAGCGCCAGATCACCGTCGCGGCGCAGCGCATCAACCAAATGCTGTTCGTCGCCTTCGCTGAAAGGCATGTCCCTGAAGGCGGCCTCGGTCAGTTGGTGGATGATCGCTACGTCGCCGGGTTGTTCAGCGCGGATGGTCACCTCGATCACAGCAGCAAATGCCCTGATCTGTCCCGCTTGGTCGCCAGATAGCGGGCGTTGTGGGGGTTTTCGGGGAGCTGGTGGGGGACGCGCTCGCTGACCGTGATCCCGGCAGCCGATAGCGCCTCAACCTTGGCCGGGTTATTGGTCAGCAGCCGGATCGTGCGCGCGCCCAGCAGCTCCAGCATCCGCGCCGCCACCGGGAAATCGCGCGCCTCGTCGGGCAGGCCGAGCCGCTGGTTGGCCTCGACCGTGTCAAACCCCTGATCCTGCAAGCGATAGGCGCGCAGTTTGTTGATCAGCCCGATCCCACGGCCCTCCTGCCGCATATAGAGCAGCACGCCCCAGCCGCCCGAATCCCGCGCCTCATGCGCCATCGCGTGCAGGGCGGCGTCGAGCTGCGGGCCGCAGTCGCATTTGAGGCTGCCGAGGATGTCTCCGGTCAGGCATTCCGAATGCAGTCGGACCAGCGGCTGGCGGTCGCCCGATTGCTTGCCGATGATCAGCGCCACGTGTTCGCGCAGGTCGGCGGCCGAGCGGAAGGCGACGATTTCCGCGTCCTCGTGCGCGCTGACGGGCAGGCGCGCGCGGGTCACGATCCTGAGCGCCCCGGCTTGCGCATAGGCAGCAAGATCGCTGACCGCCACCGGCACCGCCTCGCCCGCGTCCACTGGATCGACCAGGAAAGCGGGCAGGATCCCGGCGATCCGCGCCAGTTCGAGCGCGGCGCGCGCGGTGTCCTCCCAATCGAGCGTCACCGCCTTGAACGGGCCTTTCAGCGGATTGCCCAGATCGAGCGCCGGATCGGCAATCGGCAGGGAATCGCGCAAGGTGAAATTCTCGCCCCCCGTGATCAGCACCGGGGCGTGGGGAACAGCGGCATCGCGTTGGTTGGCGAGTTTCAATGTCGTCGCCCGCGCGGCAGAGATCAGCATTCGCGGCGCGCTTGCCCCGCTGGCGATGGCGGTTTCGACCGGCAGCAAAACCGGGCCGCCGTCAAACGCCACCGGCCAGCCATGCCGCAGCGCGTCGACCGCCTGCGCCGCGCGGCGTTCAGGCGACGGCATGCTCAGAGATCGAACTCCGTGATCAGCGGCACATGGTCGGACGGCTGGGTCCAGCCGCGCGCCGCCTCCAGTACACGGTGCCCGGTCGCTTGGCGCGCGAGGTCCGGCGAGGCCCACATGTGATCGAGCCGGCGGCCCTTGTCGTTGTCCTGCCAGCCGGGATTGCGATAGCTCCACCAGCTGTAATAGCGCTCAGGCGCGGGGACATGCTGGCGGCCCAGATCGACCCAGCCGTGGGCGTCCTGAAACCGCCCCAGCGTCTCGACCTCGATCGGTGTATGACTGACCACCTTGAGCAATTGCTTGTGGCTCCACACGTCGCTTTCCAGCGGGGCGATGTTGAAGTCGCCGACGATCAGCGTGGGCCGGTCCAGCGTCTCGGCCCAGCGCGTCATGCGGCCCAGAAAATCGAGCTTCTGCCCGAACTTGGGGTTTACCCCGCGGTCGGGCACATCGCCGCCGGCGGGGACATAGACGTTTTCGACCAGCACATCCTTGCCCAGCACCTCGACCCCGATATGGCGCGCCTCTCCATTGTCCTGCCAGTCGTGGCGGGTGACTTCGCGGATCGGCACGCGGCTGACGGTGGCGACTCCGTGATAGCCCTTCTGCCCGCTCACCGCTTGATGGGTATAGCCCAGATCGGCCAACGCCTGCGCCGGGAACAGGTGGCTCTCGCACTTGATTTCCTGCAGGCACAGGATGTCGGGCGCGGCTTCGGTGAGCAGTTTTGCGATCAGCCCCACGCGCAGGCGGGCGGAGTTGATGTTCCAGGTTGCGACGGTCAGCATGGTCGCGGGCTTAGGGGGAGATGCCCAAGCCCTCAAGTAGCGAAGCGGTAGGGCAGCTAAGGACTCGAGTTTCCACCTTTCACTTTATCGTCGCATTGGGGCGCGATAGGGCGGGGGACCAGTGTTCCGGAGAATAACCGATGACCCGCACCATCCTCGCCGCCCTGCTGCTTTCCAGCGCTCCCGTTTTCGGGGCCGCTCCCGCGCTGGCTGAGGATGGGTCCGCACAGCACGCCAAGCACCCGAAAGCCAAGAACGTCATCCTGTTCATCGGCGACGGTATGGGCATCTCAACCATCACCGCCGCGCGGATCTACGAAGCGCAGAAGCGCGGGGAGACGGGTGAGGAAAACGTCCTCAGCTTCGAAAAGTTCGATAACGTCGCGCTGGTCAAGACCTACAACACCAACGCGCAGGTGCCCGACAGCGCCGGCACGGCGACCGCGATGCAATCCGGGGTGAAGACCCGTATCGGGGTGCTCGGCATCGGGCCGGACGCGGAAAAGGGCGTGTGCGCCGACGCGCTTGCCCACCCGCTGCCCTTGCTGGGCGAGGAAGTGAAGCGGCGCGGGCTGGCGCTCGGGATCGTCACCACCACCCGGTTGACCCATGCCACTCCGGCCAGCGTCGTCACCCGCAGCGCGGACCGCGACTGGGAAGCCGACAGCAACATCCCCGCCGATCAGCGGGGCGGCGGTTGCAAGGACATCGCCTTGCAGTTCGCCGAAGCCGACTTCGACGTTGCTTTGGGCGGCGGGACCCCGATGTTCTACGGGAAGGAAAAAGGCGGACGCCGCAGCGATCCGGCCGCCGATTTGCCCGCCGTCTGGGCGCAACGCAGCGGCGGGGTGGTGGTTACCGACACCGCTGAGTTGCGCGCCGCGCCGATGGACAAGTCGGTGCTCGGGCTCTTCAACCCCAGCCACCTCGGTTACATGGCCGATCGCAAGCCCGATTCGCCCGAGCCGACCCTGACCGACATGACCGCTGCCGCGATCGCGCGGCTTTCGGCCGACCCGCAAGGCTTCTACCTAATGGTCGAAGGCGGGCGGATCGATCACGCGCACCATGCCGGGCAAGCGGGCTATGCGCTTGAAGAGACCGTCGAATTCGCGCGCGCGGTGCAATGGGCGGTCGACAACACCGATCCGGCCGAGACGCTGATTCTGGTCACTGCCGATCACAGCCACGTGTTCACCATCGCCGGCTATCCGCAGCGCGGGAATGACATCCTCGGGCTGGTGGTGCCACCCGTAGGTCGCGGTGAGGATGGTGGGGACGGTATGTCGCCCGTGCTGGCGGCGGACGGCAAGCCCTACACCACACTCGGCTATGCCAATGGTCCGGGGGCGCTGAAGGGCGAGCGGCAGGTGCCGGAAACCGGGATCGCCGCACGTCAGCAGGCGACCGTGCCGACTGGCGGCGAGACCCATGCGGGCGAGGACGTGGCGCTGTTCGCCACCGGCCCCGGCGCAGAACGCGCCCGCGGTGTGATCGAGCAGAACCTGATCTACAGCATCATCCGCAAGGCCCTGGGCTGGGAAGAATAGGCAAGAACAAGCACCACTTTCGGGACGCGCCGTAACGGCGGCAAAGCCGCTGCAAGGCCGATCGCGCTCGCACGGGGCCGCGCTTTCCTACTTCATGCCGGGCGCGCTAGTTCGCCGGTCCGATGCCGAACCCTGCCGCCTCCCGATCCGTTCCTTCCGCCGCAGCGCTGCCGCAGGCCGGTGCGACAGGCCCGGTTTTTTCGTTGCTGAACACTGTCTCATCTGTCTCATACAAGACGATGGAGACCACGCGGCGGACCGCAAAGGGGGATAAACGAAAACCCCCGACCCGGGGGCGATGGGTCGGGGGTCCGTATGAGCGTTCGTCACGCTTGTACAAGACGGTCCTTGGTGAAGGCTAGGCAACAGGGGGGAAACCCGCCTTCGTTCCGTCTTGCAAAGAAGAAATACCCGACTCTGCCTTTCAGTCAGATGAACAGAGCGAGAATCCTGTCGCAAACATACAACCCGTCGCGGCCCGTCCGTTCACCCCGGACGACGAGTCGTTCGGCGCGGATCGCGGAAGGTGAACGTGCTGTCGGCAATCGTAACGCCGTAACGCTGATTGGAAAGCTGCACGCGGGTGCGGTGGTTCTGCGCATCGAGCGCGACCCAGTGGGTCAATTGCAATCCGCCCGGTGCCGAGGGACTGCGTACGAAGATCATGTTGATCATCCCGAATTCGGGCTTCTTGGGATCGCGCACCTCGACGCTGAGAACCTCCGGGTTGCCGGTCGGGATCAGCTTGCCGAACCGCTTCACATCGCGTTCGGGATCGAACAGCGCGCCCAGCGGCGAATTCTTGATCGGCCAGCGTTCGACCTGCGATACCTCGTAGTCGACCACGTAAAGCGACTTGCCGTTGGAGATCACCAGAAAGTCGGCGTCCTTGCCGTAATCGAAGCGGATCTTGCCGGGCCGCTTCAGCGTCATCACACCCGACATGACGTTGCCCTGCCGGTCGGTCTGCGTGAAATCGGCGCGCATCGTGCTGATCGCGCGCAAGGCGCCGACGACGCGGTCGAGGTCGCTGGCCGCCGCGGCAGGCGACTGCGCGGAAACCGGCGGGGACAGCGGCAGCGGTGCGCCGGGAGCCAGCCCGAGCGCAAGCGCCCCGGCTCCAAGACCGAGTACCAGCGGGCGAAACAATGGGGGAATGTTCATCATGTCTTGCCGCCTAAGACCGGCGGCTTGAACTGTCGATGAATTATCACGCCTTGCGATCAGCAGCGGGCGGGAAGCCGACCTTACTTGATCTTGGCTTCCTTGAATTCGACGTGCTTGCGCGCGACCGGATCGTACTTGCGGAAGCTCATCTTCTCGGTGATGTTGCGCGGGTTCTTCTTGGTCACGTAGAAGAAGCCGGTGCCCTCGCTCGAGACGAGGCGGATCTTGACGGTGGTGGGCTTCGCCATGGCGGGTTCCTGTCAACTGGGTCGGCCCGGCGAATTGCTGCACGCGGGCGTCAAAAAAGCAAATAGCGGCGCGCCCGGTAGGCCCGGCACACCGCCACATGGGCGCGCCATTCGCCGATTCACGGGCAAAAGTCAAGGCGGGTTGCGGCCCTGTGCTACCAGTCCGAACTGCTCGGCCGTCCGCGATTGGCCTTGATCGTGCCGCGCACCTTCTTGACCTTCAGCCGTTCGGTCTTGCCCACGCGGTTGAGCCGGGTCTTGGCGCGGCGCTTGGGTTCGGTCTGCGCGTCCACCAGCAGCGCGGTCAGCTTGGCGCGGGCGTCCTGGCGGTTGGCCTCTTGCGTGCGGTGCGCCTTGGAATTGATGATCAGGTCGCCATTGCCCGCCAGCTTCGAACCCGCCAGCGTGCGCAGCCGGGCGAACACCGGCGGCGGCAGGCGCAGCGCGTAAATGTTGACGCGCAGCTCGACCTCGGTGGCGACCTTGTTGGCGTTCTGCCCGCCCGGCCCCGACCCAGCGAGGAAGCTTTCCTCAGCCAGCCTCACCGCGCGCGCCGGGAGCGATTCGGGCGCGTTGCTGTCGCCCGGATCATCCATCGTGCGCCCCGAGCGCGCGGAAATCGGCAGGCAGCGGCGCGCGTGCCTCGATCGCGGTCTTGCCGGGACGGGTCACGGTCAGGCTCTCGGCATGGAGCATGGTGCGGCCCGCGCCGGGCACCGGGCCCGCACCATACACCGGATCACCTAGCAAGGGCGCGCCCAGCCCTTTCAGCGCATGAACCCGCAACTGGTGGGTGCGGCCGGTTTCCGGGCGGAACCGGACCAGGCTGTTCGGCCCCAACTCCTCGATCAATTCCCAGTGTGACACCGCCGGCTTGCCCTTCTTCGCCGGGATCATCCGCCAACCCTCTTCGGCCGAGCTGATCTTGGACAGGGCCAGTTCGATCGTGCCGCTCGCCTCGGGTGGATGGCCTGCGAGAATGGCGAGGTAGGTCTTGCCCACCAGCCGATCCTCGAACGACTTGTTGAACCGCGCAAGCGCCTTGGGGTTGCGCGCCAGCAGCAGGCAGCCCGAGGTGTCGGTATCCAGCCGGTGAACCGCCACCGGACGCCTCTGGAAGCCCATCCTGAGCTTGTCGAGATGGTCATCCAGACACATCCCCCCGCGCTTGGGCCGGTCGACCGGCAGCCCCGACGGCTTGTCGATCACCAGCGCTTCGCCGTCTTCGTAAAGGATCGTGAGGTTGGTCATTATCGAAATCTATCCGTTCGTGCTGAGCTTGTCGAAGCGCCGTTCTTCTCTTCAAGTGCCGCGCAGAAAGTGAAAGACAACCCTTCGACCCCGGCCTGCGCCGGGGCAGGCAAGCGCAGGGCGAACGGGAAGGGCGTTAAATCAGCTCCGCCCGCATCAGCCCGCGCAGGGCATTGCCGAGCCAGAATCCGCCTGCCAGATCGTCCAGCGTCAGTTCCGCCTCGCGCGCACGGCCTTCGGCGATCAGGTGTTCGCGCAGCACGCCCGGCAGCAGGCCGAGTCCGGCGGGCGGGGTCCGCAGCACGCCGTCGGGGCCATCGGCAAAGATGCAGGTGAAACTGCCCTCGGTCACCGACCCGTCACTGCGCACCAGCACCGCCTCGTCCGCGCCCAGCGAGCGGGCGGCGGCAAGCGCGTCCTCGTAGAAGCTGCGGTCGGAGGTCTTGTGCATCAGTCGCCAGTCGCCGGGATCCAGCGGGTTGGGGAGCGCGGCGACCTTGAGCGGCCTCTCTCCCTGCACGCCCAGCGGCTCCGGCAGCGGCCCGGCCTCGAGCGCGGTCGCCCCGCTGCGGGCGACCAGCAGCCGCACCCGCGCCGGGGCTTCGAGTTCGAAACACAGCGCGTGGATCTGGTTGCGCAAGGCATGGCGATCGAAGGCGAAGCCCAATTCCGCAGCGCTGCGCTTCATCCGTGCCAGATGCAGTTCCAGCAGCGCGATTCCGCTGTCGGGCTCGAACCGCATGGTCTCGATCAGGTCGCATTGGGGTGCTGCAAGGCCCGGCGCGGTGCGGCGCAGGAAGCCTGCCTTGACCTCGCATTCGCGGCGTTCGTCCAGCGCCTCGCTGTCGGCCACGATCGCCGAGCCGATGCCGAGCACCGCGCTGCCCTGCCCGTTCTCGACCGGAGTGAGGCGCAGGGTGCGGATCGCGACGTTGAAGGCAGCGCTGCCATCTGCGTCGATCCGCCCGATCGCCCCGCAGTACGGCCCGCGCGCATCGCGCTCTATGCCTGCCAGCAGCTCCATCGCGCGGATCTTGGGAGCGCCGGTGATCGAACCGCACGGGAACAGCGCGCGCACGAGGTCCATTGCGCCGTGGCCGGGGGCCAGCCGGGCGCGCACGGTCGAGACCATCTGGTGCACCGTCGGATAGCTTTCGACCGTGAACGGCGCGTCGACCACCACGCTGCCCGGCTCGGCCACGCGGGCGAGGTCGTTGCGCATCAGGTCGACGATCATCAGGTTCTCGGCCCGGTCCTTGACCGAGGTGACGAGGTCTTCGGCCAGCGCCAGGTCTGTCTCGGGATCGACAGCGCGGGGCCGGGTGCCCTTCATCGGCTTGACCTTGGCCTCCCCGCCCGACAGCGCCACGAACAGCTCGGGCGAGAAGCTGAGCAGCCAGTGCGATCCGTCGAACACCAGCCCGCCGTAACCCGCCGCACTTGATCCGCGCAAGGCAGCGTAGAGCCCCACCGGATCGCCGCGCCAGGACCCCGCCAGCTGGTAGGTGAGGTTGGCCTGATAGATGTCACCCGCATGGATCGCCTCGCGCAGGGCTGCGAAGGCCTGCGCATAGCCGCCGGGCGACAGCTGCGGCTCCATCGGCCCGAGCGTGCCCGGCCCTTCCGCGCGCGCTCCCAGCCAGCCGGGCACATCGCCCGCCGCGATTCGGGTCGGCGCGTCGAACAGGCCGAACCACACCAGCGGCCCCGCCGCCCCTGACCGCGCCGCGCTGAGTGGCTGCAACCGGGGTTCGAGCGCCATCCCCGCCTCGTAGGCGAGATAGCCCGCCAGCGAACCGCCCGCTTCCATCCGCGCCGCATCGGCGGCGGCCAGAACGCCGGCGACCTCCTCCGGGCGGTGCGCCACGAACAGCGCCTGCGGGGCCTCGTAAAGCAGCGCCTCGGCGGCCGCTTCCCCGGCGCGGGCCCCGGCGCGAGCATCGTCGAGCAGCACGAATGGCGAGGGGGTACCCATGCCGTGCAGCCTTACCGCAATTGCCGCCGCTGTCGAGAACCCCTCGCCGCGTCACGGCTTGTATGAGACACATGAGACACTGTTCAGGACCAGAAAACCGGCCCGCCCCGACCACCCGGCAAAAACGGGTGGCGAAAGGCGGGATCGAGGTCATGCGCGCACCCTATCATCCGGTCCGGCAGTAGGAAACGCCGCCTTCTCCGGCTCGACACGCGGCACAATTGCGATATGGAAACAGGCAGGTGCAACGGCGATGGGGCGGCGCGATGACCGACACGGGCAATGACATTTTTCTCGGGCTGGGCAGCAGCAGCGGCGCGCGCCAGGCATTGGCGCTGAGCCGGTCGAACCGCCACGGGCTGGTTGCGGGCGCGACCGGGACCGGCAAGACCGTGACGCTGCAAGGCATCGCCGAAAGCTTCTCCGCCGCCGGGGTGCCGGTGTTCGTGGCCGACGTGAAGGGCGACCTGTCGGGCATCGCGATGGCCGGGTCGCCTGCCTTCAAGCACGCGGCCAAGCTGGAATCGCGCGCCGCAGAGCTGGGCATGACCGACTATGCCTATTCCGACAATCCGGTGATCTTCTGGGACCTGTACGGCGAACAGGGCCATCCGATCCGCACCACGATTTCCGAAATGGGGCCGCTGCTGCTCGCCCGGCTGCTCGATCTCAACGAGACGCAGGAAGGCGTGCTCCAGATCATCTTCCGCTATGCCGACGACAACGGCCTGCTGCTGCTCGACCTCGGCGATCTCACTGCGATGCTGCAATGGGCCAACGCCAATGCGGGCGAATTGTCGGGCAAGTACGGCAATGTCACCAGGCCTTCGGTCGGCGCGATCCAGCGGCAATTGCTCAGCTTCGAAGCCCAGGGCGCGGAGCATTTCTTCGGCGAGCCGGCGCTGGAAATCGCCGATTTCCTCAAACTGGACGAACAGGGGCGCGGCACGATCAACGTGCTCGCCGCCGACAAGCTGATGCGCAGCCCCAAGCTCTACGCCACGTTCCTGCTCTGGCTGCTGGCCGAATTGTTCGAGACGCTGCCCGAGGTCGGCGATCCCGAAAAGCCCAAGCTGGTGTTCTTCTTCGATGAAGCTCACCTGTTGTTCGATGACGCACCCGATGCGCTTCAGGACACGATCGAACAGGTCGTGCGGCTGATCCGGTCGAAGGGCGTGGGCGTGTTCTTCGTCACCCAGAACCCGATCGACATTCCCGAAAAAGTGGCGGGGCAATTGGGTAACCGGGTGCAGCACGCGCTGCGCGCCTTCACCCCGCGCGATCAGCGTGCGATCCGGGCAGCGGCGGAGACCTTCCGGATCAACCCCGATCTGGATGTCGAGGTCGCGATCACCGAGCTGAAGGTGGGCGAGGCGCTGGTCTCGACACTGGGCGAAGACGGCGCGCCGTCGGTGGTGGAGCGCACGTTGATCAAGCCGCCGCGTTCACGTCTGGGGCCGGTGACGCCGAAGGAACGCGCGATCATCCAGTCGATCAGCCCGTTCGAGGGCAAGTACGACACCCGCATCAACCGCGAAAGCGCCGAAGAAGTGCTTGCCGCCAAGGCTGCCGACGCCGCCGCCACCGCCGAGGAAGTCGCCGAAGTGGGCGAGGAGGAAGTCAGCAAGCGGAGCCGCAAGAGCACCAGCCTGTGGGGCAAGGCCATGTCGCGCGGAACGCAGGTGGCGCTGAGCGGTGCTGCCGGAATGGCCGCATCCAAGATGGTCGGCAAGAAAAGCCGCGCCAATCCGGTCGCTTCTGGCATCACTTCGGCGGTGGGATCGATCGCGACCGATCTGGCCGGGCCGATTGCGGGGCGGTTCGTGCGCAACCTGATCGGCGGGTTGATGCGTTAAGCGCACCGAAGGCAACCGCGTCAGGCGCAGGCCTTGCAGAGTCCGCGGATTTCCAGCACCGGGCGGGTCGCCTTGAACCGCTGCGCGGCGGCAATGGCGCGCACGCTGCGGCTGACTTCGTCGTCATCGACATGCGCGGCTTCGCCGCATTCGTCGCATACCAGGAAGATGCAATCATGCGCGCAGCCCGGATGGCTGTTGGCGAGAAAGGCGTTGGCGCTTTCAACCCGCATCGCCAGGTGGTTTGTCACGAACAGGTCGAGAATGCGGTAGATCGAGTTGGGCGCAACCCGCTTGCCGCGCGCGGCGGACAGGTTGTCCGCGATGTCATAGGCCGACACCGGGCGTTCGTGCCGCGCGAGTTCGGCGAACACCGCTTCGCGCATCGCGGTCCATTGTTCGCCCGATTCGGTCAGCGCAAGCCGCGCGGCCTCGATCAGGCTCTTGCCGGTGTGGATCTGGTGGACGTGGCTGTGCGCGGGTTCCATGCTACCCATATAAGCGAGCGTCGCCGCCTTCGCCAGCGGCAAGCCCTCAAACCGGAAATTGCTATGCGTCGTCGCGCAGGAAGGTGGCGCGATAATGGGCCGGGAACATCACCTTGAGCGCATCGACCTTGGGCTTGTCCCAGCGCAGGATGTAACCGTGGCGCGGGTTCTTGGCCATGAAGTCCTGATGATAGCCTTCGGCCGGGTAGAAGGCCTTCAGCGGCTCGATCCGGGTGACGATCGGCCTGGACCACAGCCCCGCCTTGTCGAGCTGCGCGATATAGGCGGCGGCGACCGCTTCCTGTTCCTTCGAGGTCGGCACCAGCGCGCTGCGGTAATGCGCGCCGACATCCGGCCCCTGCCGGTTCTTCAGCGTTGGGTCGGCGACCACCGAGAAGAAGATCCGCAGCAACTGGTCGTAACGGATCACGGACGGATCATAGACCACCTTGACCGCTTCGGCATGGGCTGTGCCGCCTGCGACGATGGCGTTGTAGCTTGCGGTCGCCTTGCTGCCGCCGTGAAAGCCGGAGACCGCGGACTGCACGCCCTTGACGTGGCTGAAGACGCCTTCGACCCCCCAGAAGCAGCCGCCCGCGAAGATCGCGGTCCTCAGCCCTTGGGCTTCCTTGGCGACACGCTTGGCGGCGGGTGCGTTCACCGGCTCTTCGGCGGCGATCGCCGGGCCGGCGCATCCGCTGATAGCCAGCGCGGCCGAGGCGAGCAGCACGGCCAGCTTGTGCATCAAATCGTGTCTTCCGGTGCGATCACGAACTCGCCAGACGCCTGCGGTGCCTGCAAGGTTTGCGCAGCATGGGCAGGCGAGGACAGCTCCGCGCCCCAATGCCCGGCATTCGCACCGACGACCAGCACAGCCCCTGCGGCAAAGCCGATGGCGAAGTTGCGATAGAGGTCGGGGGCAAAGAGGCGCATGGTGGTTCTCGAAATGGTTCGTACTGGTGCGACCGTCATGGCCTGCGACGAATTTCGCCGGAATGAACGGTCCGTACAGTCGGCGTTACGCCGCGCTGCCCGGAGAAGTTACGCAAGTGCGCGGCGAATGGTTGAGAGCAAGCGAAGGCCGGGCCAAGGCGTTGCTGTGGCGCGACGAAACGAAATTTCAGGGTGCCGCGAGGGAAGAACGGCCCTTCGACAAGCTCAGGGCGAACGGAATCTTGTTAGGGAAAGCCCGAACGGCCTGAAAGGCCGCAAGGCCGACCGGCCGCCCGCAGGTGCCCGGACCCCGGACTTGATCCGGGGGAAGGAACAGCACCGAGGACGAAGGCGCGGAGGCGCCTTCGCTAACCAAATCAGTGCCGGAAATGCCGCATCCCGGTGAACACCATCGCGAGCCCGGCGGCGTCGGCGGCGGCGATCACCTCGTCGTCGCGGATCGAGCCGCCCGGCTGGATCACGGCGGTCGCGCCCGCTTCGGCGGCGGAGATCAGCCCGTCGGCGAAGGGGAAGAAGGCGTCCGATGCGACCGCGCTGCCGACCGTGCGCGGGGCGGGCCAGCCGTGGGTTTCGGCGGCTTCCTGCGCCTTGATCGCGGCGATCCGGGCCGAATCGCGGCGGTTCATCTGGCCTGCGCCGATCCCGGCGGTCGCGCCGTCTTTCGCATAGACGATGGCATTGGACTTGACGTGGCGCGCCACGGTCCAGGCGAACAGGCAGTCCTTGAGTTCCTGCCCGGTGGGCGCGCGTTTGGTCACCACCGTGAGGTCGTCCGGCGACACCGCACCTGCATCGCGCGACTGGATCAGCATCCCGCCCGCGATGGTCTTCATCGCGAACCCGCCCCGGCGCGGATCGGGGAGCGTGCCGCATTCGAGCAGGCGCAGGTTCTTCTTCTTCGCGAACACCGCGCGCGCTTCGGCGCTGACGCTGGGTGCGATCACGACCTCGGTGAAGATGCCCGCAATCGATTCGGCGGTGGCGCCGTCGAGTTCGCAATTCACCGCGACGATCCCGCCGAAGGCCGAGACCGAATCGCACGCCAGCGCCGCTTCCCATGCCGCCAGCAGCGAATCGCTCTGCGCCACGCCGCAAGGGTTGGCGTGCTTGACGATCACGACGGCGGGGCCCTGCCCGGCAAATTCCGCCGCCAGTTCCAGCGCGGCATCGGCGTCGTTCAGGTTGTTGTAGCTCAGTTCCTTGCCCTGCAACTGCGCCGCCTGCGGCACCCCGCGCGCGCCGACGACTTGCGGAACATAGATCGCGGCGGACTGGTGCGGGTTCTCGCCATAGCGCAGCACCTCGGCGCGCTGGAAGGCGAGCGGCATGGTGTCGACGAAGGGGGTGGCGTGCAGCGCCTCGGCACCAAGCGGGTGAGTGAAGGCGTCCCCGAAGGCGAACCAGCCCGCAATCGCCGCGTCATAGGCGGCGGTGCGGGCATAGGCTTTGCCCGCCATGCGGATGCGGAAGGCTTCGCTGGTCGCGCCGTCGTTCGCGGCGAGTTCCTCCAGCAGCGCGGGGTAATCGGCCGGGTCGGTCAGGATCGTCACGAAACCGTGGTTCTTCGCGGCGGATCGCACCATCGACGGCCCGCCGATGTCGATATTCTCGATGATCTCGGCCCGCCCCGCGCCCTTGGCCACGGTCGCTTCGAAGGGGTAGAGGTTGACCACCACCAGATCGATCGCGCCGATCCCGTGGGCTTCCATCGCCGCGACGTGCTCGGCATTGTCACGCAGCGCCAGCAGCCCGCCATGCACCGCAGGATGAAGCGTCTTGACCCGCCCGTCCATCATCTCGGGAAAGCCGGTGAGTTCGGATACGTCGCGCACCGTCAGACCGGCCTCGCGCAAGCAGCTTGCCGTGCCGCCGGTGCTGACCAGCTCGACGCCCCACGCCGCCAGGCCTGCGCCCAACTCGGCCAATCCGGTCTTGTCGGACACCGACACCAGCGCCCGCTTGATCGCCATTTGCGTCATGGTGAAATTCTACCCTGTCTTCCTGAGCAGCCAGGAGAATTGCCCCCCGCCGCGCGATGTCAGCCCTTCGATCACCAGCTGCTCGGTCGCGTGGGGGCGGCCTTCGCCGTCGATCCACAGGCTGTCTTCGGCGTGCAGCGTGATTTCGTCCGCGCCGCCCCTATCGCCGCCCATCCGGAATTGCCAGAGCCGACCGTCGGGCAGCAGCAGGCTCGCCCCGCGCTTGTCCCCCGACAATTGCACCTCGACCCCGCGCCCGAGGTGGAACCGCACCGCAAAGCCGATCTTGCCGCGCTTGCCCTTGCGCGATGCGGGGACGAGGATGTCCTCGCCTGCCAGCTCGGTTCCATCGGCGCTTAGCGTCAGGATGCGCTGGTGGACCAGGCCGAAGCGCTGGACATAACCGTCGTGCGCGGCCTCGATCCGGGTTGCCTCGCGCCCGCGTGCAGGGATCATGCGCCGCTCGACCTCGACCGTCTCGACTCCCTTGCCGAGCTGGCCGTGGAGCAGCACTGCGGTGGAATTGACATTGTCGAGCACCAGCGTCGAACACGCTGCCGTCGCCCGCAAGCCCTGCCCGATGCGGGCCGGCACCTGCCCGCCGGCCAGGCCTGCGCCGCCGCAATTGACGATGACCCGCGCCGGACCGTCGGACAATTCGAAGGCGAGCGTCGAGGCGCAGCCCTGCCTTGCATGGCGTGCGCGCGGCGGGGGCGCGGCGTCGAACTGCACCAGCGTCTCGCCGGCGCGGATGCGCTGGTAACCCCAGCTGCCGACTGTCGTCAGCGGCCGGGTGCGCACGCCGCTGGCCGCGATCACCGCCGCTACCCGCTCGGCAGGAATCGCGCCCTGTCCCTGCCAGCTGCCCAGCGCGCCGTCGCCGTGGCGCAGCGACAGGAGCGGCGGCACCAGCAATTCGCGCATGACCCCGAGCGCGGGCGGCGGCGTGATCCCGACCGCGCCGTAACAGGCGACAAGATCAGTCAGCAGCCGGATCGCGTCGATCTGCGCCGCCGGGCAGCGCGACAGCACCCCGCCATCCTCGCCCACCATGTCGCCCAGCGCGCGCACCAGCCCGGCCTCGCCATAGAGGCGGCGCGGCTTGCCGTGGGGCAGCAGCAGTCCGGCAGCGACGATCCCGGCCCAGCCCGCGACCTGACCGATCCCGGCCCCTTCGCGCAGCACCCGCTTGTCGAGCCACCCGGCGGTCTCGGCCATCGCCGTCAGCAGCCGCGGGCGCAGGCCCTTGTCGTTGTGCCCGGCCAGCACCAGCGGCGCATGGACCAGCAGCGCCAGCAGCCGCAGCCCGGCATGTTCGACGTCCCACGCCGGGTTCTTGGCCCGGCCCGCAATCTTGCCGGCGTATCGCTCCGGCGCGGGATTGGCATTGAGCCACAGCGCCGCGACCCGCTCGGCCACCGGGGCGGCATCGGCGCGCGGCGCGCTGGCGGCGAGATCGGCGAGCCAGGCGAAACTGTGCACCGCGCGCTCGATTCCGGGGGCGAGCCGCGCGGCGCCGGTGAAATCGACCTGCCCGATCGGCACCTTGGCGCCGTGCACCAGAAAATGCCCGGCGCGCAGGGCCGTCCCGGCGGCACGATCGCCGTGCTGGGGACTGTCCACCGTCGCCAGCACGCGCAGCGGCCCCGGACGGCGGAACGGGGCGGCCAGCGCATGGCCCGGCACGCCCAGCCGGTAGGCCAGCCGGATCAGCGCCTCGCCCGGACCTGCAGGCGCAGCGATGACATCGCTCAGCGCCAGCGCGCGCGAGGGTTCCACCGGCGCAAGATCGCCCGCACCGGGCAATGCTGCGGCGGTGACATGGGGTTCCGACCCGCCCGACAGGGCCAGCACCGGACTATCCGCTGCCCGCTCCACCAGCGCATCGGCGCGCCGACCGGCTGGAGTGCGCAGCAGCGTCGCCATCACCGCGCCCCTTTGAGCGCGGCGATATTGGCGGCGTAGTGATCCGGCCCGCCCTTGAAGGTGGCCGATCCCGCCACCAGCACATCGGCCCCGGCCTCGATGCACATCCGGGCCGTTTCGGGATTGACCCCGCCATCGACTTCCAGATGGATCTTGCGGCCCGAACGGGTGATCATCGAACGGATGCGGGCGATCTTTTCCAGTTGCGAGGGGATGAAGCTCTGCCCGCCGAAGCCGGGATTGACGCTCATGACCAGGATCAGGTCGGCCAGGTCCATCAGGTTATCGAGCACTTCGACCGGGGTGCCGGGATTGATCACCACGCCTGCCTGCTTGCCGAGCGCGCGGATCGCCTGCAAGGTCCGGTGGATATGCGGCCCGGCTTCGGGGTGGACCGTGATGATGTCGGCCCCGGCATCGGCAAAGGCTTCGAGATAGGGGTCGACCGGGGCGATCATCAGGTGAACGTCGAACGGCTTGGCCGTGTGCGGCCGCAGCGCCTTGACCACGGCGGGGCCGATGGTGATGTTGGGGACGAAATGGCCGTCCATCACATCCACATGGATCCAGTCCGCACCGGCGGCGTCGATGGCGCGAACTTCCTCGCCCAGCCGGGCGAAATCGGCGGACAGGATCGAAGGGGAAATCAGCGGGGCCGGCATGGGCGTGAAACGCGCTCCTGATGGGACCCGGACAGCCTTACGGGACCAGCGAATCGCTGGACAGTCGCGGGCGACGCCTTTTCCACCGTCGCCTCCATCATCACAGGGGATTAAGCCGCAATTCAGGCACGGATCGCCACAGAGGCACAATGGCCTGACAGCTTTTCCCTTGCGCCCTTGCGCTTCCGGCCCGCTGCGCCGCCCCCTCTCCCCACAGGAATGACGATGACCCAGATGATGCCTCGCCTGTTCCGCTTTCGCCCGCGCTTTGCGCCTGCCGTCACTGCCGCCGCAGCCGGTGCGCTGGTGCTCGGCGGGCTTGCCGGTCCTCTGGCCGGCCCGCTCGCTGCCCAGTCCTATGGCCGCAAGATCGACAACGACATGAGGCAGTGCGCGCCCGGCAAAGGCCCGGCGATCCGGCTCGAGATCAGCGGGATCAAGTCGTCGTCCGGCAACCTGTTCGTGCGGACTTATCACGCGCGCAGCAGCGACTGGCTCAAGAGCAAGCGCTACATCCACCGGATCGACACCACCCCGCGCAAGGGTTCGATGACCGTCTGTGTGCCGCTGCCGGCGGCGGGCGACTATGCGTTCACCGTGCAGCACGATGCCAATGGCAACCGCAAGACCGATTTCTCGATCGACGGCGGGGGCATGTCGAACGATCCGGTGGTCAAGACCCTGCTCGGCATTCCCTTGCCGCCTTCGCTCGACAAGACCCGCTTTCGCGTGGGCGAGGGCATGACCCGGATGACGGTCGAGATGCGCTACATGAGCTAGCGGCGGCGGTGCTGGCGCAGGCTGTGACGCCATAATGCCCAGGCCACACTCGGCAGGGCCAGCAATGGCACGCGTTCGCGCAGCGGGGTCACGGCAATGGCGACCCCGGTATGGCGCTCGATCTTCCAGGCGGCATAGCGCGCCGCGCCTTCGAAGGTGATGCTGGCCTTGGTCAGCCGCAACAGGTTGAGCGCCTTGCCGAGCCGCCGCCGCCGTCGCCACCAGTGCTGGATCGCGCGGCGTTCGCGCATGGGCAGCGCAGGGGTCAGGCGCTCGCCCGCCACCTGTGGTGCGATTCCCGCCGCCGCCAGCGCGGCCGGCAGCAATCCGGCAAAATGCGCAGGGTTGACGGCCAGGATGTCATTCTCGCGCCCTGGCTTCTCGACCCGCAATTCGGCCCGATAGGTGGCCCGGAACAGCGCGCGCCAATAGGCTTCGGCCGGGCCGTCCACCGGGCCGAGCGCGGCGGCGAGCCGGGCTGCGGTCATGCAGGCCGCGCCGATGGCGGCGGTCACGTCGCGCCGGGCGTCGTCGTCCGCGGCCCATGCCAGCACGCTCGGCTGGACGAACCGCGCCCAGATGGTGGTGTCGGTCGCCTGCCCGCTGGCTGCCCTGGCGAAGGTCGGAAGCGCCATGGTCGCGACCTTGGCGCGCAGCATCGTGCCGTCTTGCTGCGGATGGGGACGCGGGTGCTCCTGATAGCGGACCGTGGGCCAGATCGCCGCTTCGCCGGGGCCGGGCAGCAGGACATAGAAATCGAGCACGCCCTCAAGCAAGCCGGTCCGCAGGTTCGATCCATAGAACAACACCGCCCGCGCGCCGGCACCGTGGGCCAGCGCGGCGGCGAAACGCGCCACCGCCGGATCGATCGGCCGGGCAAGCTGATCCGCAATGCGCTGCGTCAAAACGGCGTCCGCGTCAGGGAACACCATCCGCTTCATCGCAACCGTCACGGCGTGACGAATTCGAGCTCCGGGCCCTGGCTCACGCTGTATTCGCCCGGAGGGAAGGCTTCGCCGTCGAGGATGATCTGATCGTCGATGGTGAAGGCGAATTGCGAAGCGGCGATCTGGTGGACCCCGCGTTCGCGCAGATTGCGCTCGAACCGGCCCATCGCGATCGCCGGCGCGAGTGCGGTGGTGAGGCGCGAAATCTGATCGACCGCCACCAGCTTGAGCCCGCGCCGCAGCCGACCGAAGGGGCGGATGCCCGCCGGCAAATTTTCCAGCGTCGATGCGAACAGCACCTGCCGCATCGCCGGATCACCGTGGCCGCTATGCGCCATCGGTGCGCCGCTGGCACCCAGCCGGATCGACATGCGCGCGCCCTTGCGCCACGGATTGGCCCGGCTGCCCAGCAGCGACTGCGCCAGTGCCCACAGCGCGGTGACGCCCACAGCCAGACTGTTGAACGCGCCCAGCCGGTGTGCGCTCTGGCCGGCGCGGGTGGCGGTGGTGAAAGCGCCCGCACCCAGAATGAAGCCCATCAGCGGCGCTGAGGCCCCCGCGGCATCGCTGCCGGAAGCATTGCTGCCGGAAGCATCGCTCGCGGCAAGGGCCATCGGTCGCCGCTGGACCCGGCTGCCGTGATCGAATGCTTCGATCGCGTCCTGCAAGTTCCAGTCTGCCGGGATACCGAGGTCGACAGTCAGCGCGTTGGTCTTGCCCTTGGGCAGCACGGCGATTGCGGGCCAGTCGTCACCGAAGATCGGGGCGCCGCAGGTCAGCACGTCGCGTACCGTCCCGTCGCCGCCGTTGATCACCAGAAGGTCGATCCCGCGCTCGGCCAGATCGGCGAGTGCCTCCGGCAGCTGGGACCGCGCGCCCGGCTGCGCGATGTGAACGTGCGGGCAGACGGCGCAATCGAAATCCGCGCCCAGGTTGCGGTGGCTGCGCGGATTGTAGATGACGCCGACGGTCGGCGCCTCGGCCGCGTCGCGCACCCGCCGCCAGGGCGCGCGTGAAGGCTTCCCCGCTGCGGCGCGGCGCGGATGCGCAAATTCGTTGGTCAGCGTCGCCATATGGTATCCTATACGCCTTGGTGCTGTAACATTCCACTGTCATCGGTATCGCGCGGGACTGCGCCCTATTGAAGATCAGGGTGTAGAAGATTGGTCCGACCGTGCCAAAATCAAGCCTGACCTCGACGATCCTCCCGATCGGCTCGATCAACGATTGCAATTTTGTCATGGACGCGCGCGGCGGTTGCTGGAACAAGCAGGCCGTCGTGGGGCCGGGTTCGGGGCTGCATGGCCGGCTGAAGACGTGGCGCTTGGCGGGGTGCGGTATTTGTTTGCCCGTGCCACGAACCCGCAATCCGGACGGTGCAATCTTGATCGCTACGGAAGCGAAAGGGAGACGGGGGGCAGTGGGTCGGGGGATCACCATCGAAGATGTGGCCAGTGCGGCCAGCGTATCGCGCCAGACCGTTTCGCGGGTGATCAACCGTCAGCCCAATGTCTCGCCCGCCGCACGTGAACGGGTCGAGGCGGCAATCGCCGCGCTCGGTTATGTTCCCAGTCTCGCGGCACGGGCAATGGGCGGCGGGCGCAGCCAGCTGCTGCTGGCGGTGATCGCGCGTGAGGAGCCGCTGGCGCTGGCCGCCCGGATGCCGCTCGATGCGATGCTGCTGGCCGGGATTGCCGCCTGCGGGGCGCAGCACTACCGGCTGCTGTTCGATCAGGTCGATCCCGGCGAAGCGGGTGCGCAGCAGCTGGCCGAGGCGGTCGGTGCGCTCCAGCCTGACGGGGTGATCCTGCTGCCGCCGCTGGACGACCGCACCGATTTGCACGCGGCGCTGACCCGGCGCGCGATCCCGTTCACCACCCTGGCCGAACGCGTCGCAGCGGGCCGCGCCACGCCGGGTGCCGAGGATGCCGACCACGCCGAGTCTGCCGCCCGCCGCCTGATCGACCTCGGTCACCGCCAAATCGCCTTCATGACCGGCACCGGCGACCCGCAGCGTTCGCAGCACCGGCTCGCGGGCTATCGCCGTGCGCTGGTACAGAAGGGCAGCCGGGCGCACCACCATTTCGTTGCCGAGGCGCCGCTCGATTTCACCGCCGCGACCGAACAGGCCCGCAGCTGGCTGGTGCCGACCATTCGTCCCACCGCGATCATCGCCGAAACCGCCGAGGTTGCGCTGGCGGCGGCGCAGGTGGCGCGCGGTTTGCGGCTCTTCATCCCGCGCGATGTGACGCTGGTCGCGCTTGAGGACCGGCCCGATCTGGCGCGCTGCCAGCCGCCGCTGGCTGCGCTCTATCGCCCCCACGCCGCGCTGTTCGCCGCTGCGTGCGAGCGGCTGATGGGTCCGATCAATGGCTCTGCGGACGCGGATCGACTGCCCGAGTGGCCCGAACCCCTCACCCTCGCCGAACGCGGCAGCATCGGCCGTGCCCCGCGCGCGGTCTGATTCGCCTTACAGCGCCCAGTCGATCGCGCCGCGACCGTGCTCGGCCAGAAAGGCGTTGGCGCGGCTGAAGGGGCGCGATCCGAAGAATCCGTTATGCGCCGACAGCGGGCTGGGATGGGCCGAGGTCAGCACCAGATGCTGCGCGCTGCGGGCCAGCGCTGGGATGCGCTCGGCTTTCTTGCGGGCATGGCTACCCCACAGGATGAACACGGTCGGCTCCGTGCGCGCGGCGACGGCGGCGACCGCGGCATCGGTGATCTGATCCCAACCGCGCCCCGCATGGCTCCCCGCCTGTCCCGCCGCCACGGTCAGCGTGTTGTTGAGCAGCAGCACGCCGCGCCGCGCCCACGCGCTGAGATCGCCGGTCGCCGGGCGGGGAAGGCCAAGATCGCTTTCCATCTCCTTGAAAATATTGACCAGCGAGGGCGGCGGGCGCACGCTGTCCTGCACCGAAAAGGCGAGGCCATGTGCCTGTCCCGGTCCGTGGTAGGGATCCTGCCCGAGGATGACGCAGCGCACCGCCTCCAGCGGCGTCAGCGCCAGCGCGGCCAGCCGCGTGCCGCGCGGCGGATAGATCACGCGGCCCGCTGCCTCTTCGGCCTTGAGCCAGCCGTCCAGTCGGCGCGCGGCGGGCGTGTCCAGCACCGGCTCCAGCGCCGGGCGCCAGCTTTCGGGAATGGTCTCTGCGGCCATGATCGCCGCGCTATACCCAAGGCCGGCCCGCAGGCAACTTTTCCGCGCTTCCCCTCTTTCCCCAATCGGCGTAGGGCGGCGGCATGGCTGTGCATTTCCACGAAGAAGACCTCCCCCCCGGCGTGTTGGTCGGCGATTCCGCAATCGCCGTCGATACCGAGACGATGGGGCTGATCACCCCGCGCGACCGATTGTGCGTGGTGCAATTGTCCGACGGATCGGGCGACGAGCATCTGGTGCGTTTCGGCCCCGGCAGCACCTATGACGCGCCCAACCTCAAGGCGGTGCTGGGCGATCCGGCGCGGGTCAAGCTGTACCATTTCGGCCGCTTCGACCTCGCCGCGATCGAACATTACCTCGGCGTCACCGCTGCGCCGGTGTTCTGCACCAAGATCGCCAGCAAGCTGGTGCGCACCTATACCGACCGGCATGGCCTCAAGAACCTGGTCGAGGAATTGCTCGGCGAAAGCCTGTCGAAGCAGCAGCAGTCAAGCGACTGGGGCGGGCCGGTGCTGTCCGATGCGCAGCGCGAATACGCGGCGAGCGACGTGCGCTTCCTCCACCGGCTGCGCGATGAGTTGACGCTGCGGCTGGAACGCGAAGGGCGCATGGAA